>JAUYJT010000005.1 GCA_030700225.1 Candidatus Nanopelagicales bacterium
TTGTCTTGGTCGACTTCCGAACATAGAGCCACGCCCCGTGTGCGCCTTACCCACCGGTCACCGTGTCGCCAGATCCGTTGCCCCGCACCGGTTCGGCACTCTCAGCGCCGAAACTCACCCACATTCATGCCGGGAGAGCCCCAAAGTGCCGTCACTGGCCATGAGGTTGGCGGGATCGGCTGGACCGAAGGAGTGCTGCAGGGGCACGGCCCGGCGTGATGGGAAGTAGAACCTTCGCCCGTCAGCGAAGGTCAGGTACACACCGCGTTCATCAACCTGGCCGCTGTCGCTGGCGCGCTTCTTGATGAAAGATCGTGTGCGCCGAACGAGGTGCTCGCTCATCAGCCGTTGCCAGTCCTCTGCTTCCTCGGACTTCCGGAAGGCGGCGAGGGTGCTTGTACGTCCGTCGAGGCGGCGCGCCAGCTGAGGGTCGTTGCGCAGGGCGACTGTGGGTTGTAAGCCCAGGTCGTCGTCGGGGCGGATCCAGAGGGCGATCTGGGCGGCGACGTCGGTGAAGGCGATGTTGTAGGGCGTGGCCGTCAGTAGCAGCACTTTGCAGTCGTTGGTGCTGATGTACTCGTGCAGGGCTTGATAGTCCTGGCGGTCCTCGTTTCGCATGGTGTGGGACTCGTCGACGATGACGAAGTGATAGCGGCGCAGGGTGGGCAAGTCACGGGCGACGGTGCTGTAGGGCACGACCTTCCCAGGGACTTGGTAGGCCGCTAGGTGGTCTTCCCACATCTTCACCAGGTTCTTCGGGCACACCACCAGCGTTGAGTAGCGGTGTTCGTCCAACAAGAGCAGTGCCACAGCGACGGCGGTGAGCGTCTTCCCGAGGCCGACCACGTCTCCGAGCATGGTGCCGCCGCGTGCCATGATTCGCCGTGCCAGAGTCTTGACCGCGTCGCGCTGGTAATCCAGGAGTTGATCTTGGATTGCGCCGACTAGGGAGTACTCGGCTAGGCCGTCGCGCACGTCACGGGACAGTTCGTAGCACAGTTTCAGGTACACGTCATAGGGCCTGCGGGGCTGACCGGCCCACGAGTCATCCAGGACCTCTAGTAGTTCACTGGTGATGTTGTAGGAGAAGCGGTCATCCCAGCGGTCGTTGAACCAACTGGCCAGGGCCTCTGCGCCGTCGTAGTCGGTCACGTCGACGTTCAGTTCGTAGTTAGAGAGCAGCCCTGCGGCGGTCAGGTTGGAAGAACCAACGAACGCCAGCCGCGGGTGGTTTGGGTCGTCTCGGTGGAAAATGTAGGTCTTGCCGTGGAGGGGACGGCGGGTGTAGACCCTCAGTTCGACCAGACCCCGGCTGATCTGATCGCGTAGGGTCCGAAGCGTCGCTCGGTCGCGGGGTGTCGGTATTCCCCGCATGAGCTGCTCGCGGAGGTGCCGGATCAAGGCAGTCGTGCGCTCCCGTGCCAGCGCATGATCGATGGTTGGCTCATCGCTCAGCCCGGAGTGCTCCAGCTGCCGCTGCAGTTCCTCCAGTGCCTGCTGCTGCTCGGTGCCAGCCACCATCCCGACCAGCACGCGGACAACGGGGAGGGGACTGTTCTCAACTGCTGCTCGGCGTTCGACGTGAGGGGCGAAGATGCTCCAGCCGCGGAGGTTGAAGTAGCCAACGGCCGCGTCCATGCGGTCATGGCCCGGGAACGTCAGTTCGAGATGTGGTCCGAGCTTCTGGTCGATGTTGTCGAAGATCCGAGCCATGATGCTTCCACCGTTCCGAAGACCGCAATCGCAGCCAGCCTATTCACTCGATGTTCGAGATCGGGTCGATTCGCGGATTCGATGCCGTTCCCGTCGTGAGTCATGTAGGACTGGAGGGCGCGAGTGAGCAGTTTCTTCACTAGGGAGCGTGACTCGCAAACGTCGCCATCGTCGAGAGCGTCTCAACGTAAGGGGGCTGCCAGCCTGGCTGGCGTCTGGGACTGCGCGGGTGGAGGCGAGGATGAGAAGCATGTTCCGGTCGATCGACATCGCTCTGCGGCTTGGGCTCACTCGGCAGTCGAAGCCCAAGTCAGCGTAGAAGCGGTCAAGGCTTGCGTCCCCGAAATCCACAGCGATGAGGCGACCGCCAACCTGGCGAGCTGCGCGTCCGCAGGCTGCAGTCGCTGCTGTGGCCAGGTCTACCCACGGGCGTTGGCCTCGGAGGCGCTTGTCCACGGCGAGCTTGGCCAGCAGGTAGCCAGGCTGCACTCGATCACGTCGGTCGCTGCCCGTGAGCTTTTTGCTCAGCCCCTGCGGCTCAATGATCGCGAGGCAAACGGCTGCGTAGCCCTGGATGTGGCCATCGCTGTCAAGCTTGGCCAGAATCCGCGCCCGGTGCCCCCTGCGCTCACCCTCGGCCACGCGGAGAATCCAGTGGTTGAGGCGCTCTACGCCGCAGTCGAATCCCGTCGCGTCGAAGGGGCCATCGAGTCGCTGTATCGACCAACCGCTCACAGGGCCTTGAGGCTCTCGCGGTTCTCCTTCATGATGTCCACCATCTTCTTGGAGCGACTGCGTGGGCGATCCGGATCCAGCAGCTCGCGAAGCACCTTCGCCGGTACCTTGATGACCGGAGCTGATTCGGCTTTCTTGGGTCTGCCCACTGGCCACGGTGGGCGCAACCCCCTCACCGGGAAACGGCGGCTCTGGCTCCCCACGCTCCGGACCGGGGAAAACAACTTGACGCGTGTATGCCTGTGCGGCGTACACTTCTGCCATGGCGACCACAAAGAACTCCCGCTTGGCGATGCGCCTCACCAGCGATCAGGACACGGTGATCCGGCGCGCCGCCGATCTGGAGGGGCGCACGATCACGGAGTTTTCAATCGCCGCGATCGTCTCCCGCGCCCAGGATGTTCTGGCAGGCCAGCGGGTGTTCGTTCTCGACCCCGCAGCATTCCGTGAGTTCCAAGCCGCACTGGACCGGCCGGTCAGTCACAAGCCGCGACTGGAGAAGCTGTTCGCCGACAGATCGGTGTTCGACGATTGAGCCGCTACACCGCGCCCAGTCCGCTTTCCTGCGAGCACGAAACCGCCGAGTTCGACTGTGGGCAGCAGGTACTCGACGAGTGGCTGCGCAAGCACGCGCTGACCAACCAGAGCACCGGGTCGGCCCGCAGCTTCGTAGCATGCCTGAGCGGAACCAACCGGGTCGTCGGGTTCTACGCCCTGTCGACAGGTGTCGTCATGCGCAATGAGGCACCCGGCCGCATCGCGAAAGGTATGCCCGATCCGATCCCGGTCATCTCGCTGGGACGTCTGGCCGTCGACCGCGAGGAACATCACCACAGCCTTGGCAGCGGCATGCTCCGGGACGCGATCACCCGCGTTGTTCAGGTGGCCGACACGGTGGGAGTGCGCGCGATCCTTGTTCACGCGATGAACGAGGAAGCGCGCGACTTCTATCTGCATCACGACTTCGATCCCTCACCGATCCACGACGACCACCTGATGCTGCTCATGAAGGACGCACCCGTTCCGCTACGGAATGAGGACCAATGAACGATCAGCCCATCCCGAAATATGGCGAACGGCCAGCTGCTTTCCCAAACCTGTGGTCAAGGTCGGTCGCCGTCCAGTCGAGCACCCGCTGGCAGTCTTCTATGAGCCGAGCGATGTCGTGGAGGAGGTCATCGGACATTTGTTTCGCAGCTAGGTCACGCGTGTACTCCGATTCAATCGAAGCCAGCTGATCAGGTAGCTTCTTCAAAACTGCGTCAACGCGACTAGCCATGTCCGCCCGCACCTTCTGTCCCCACGAATCGGCCGTGCGAGGATCCTACGCCGGACCACGATTCCGACTGGCCGCGCCCAGCGTTCCTCCTCGCGTTGCAGGTCAGGTCGGCCTTCTCTCCTTCGACTTCCTTGGTGGTCTCCCAGATCTTCCGCGATGCTCCGACCCGAACTTCTGTGTCGGTATCCAAGACGCCGTCGGACCCTTCTTGCTGCCGGAAGGGTCTAGCGTGATCAGGCCCAGGGATCGGAAGCGGCTGAGCCGATTCCGTGCAGTGGCCGTGTCGCAGTCGAGGTAGTTGCGCACATCCTCATTTGTGATTCGACTGTGTCGGAGCAGGTGAGCGATGATCTTTCGATCGTCCTGGTCGATGCTTCGGGTCCGATATGAGACGGCCTCACCCATCGCGGTGATCGCCTTTGGAGTGAGACCGTACTTCGGGTGCGACCGACGACTCGTCGCCTTGGTTGGCTGGACGATCAGGGAGTCGGCCATTCGCCGAAGAACGCGTTCGATTGCCTCAGGTGGCCGCTGGAGCCTGGAGACGAGCCCATCGGCGTCCAGACTCTTGCGGTGTCGCAAGGCTGTCGCGATCATCAGGACATCGAGATCGTTGGAGAGGCTGCCTGGGAAGTCGGCACCGTGGACGTAACGCGCGAATGCCTCGTCGCCACGGCCGCCGGGCATGGTCACCCGGAACCGGGGGCCGTCTTCAAGTTTGGGAGGCTCCTTGCCAAGCCGTGCCATTTCCCGAAACGCCCGATCCAAGCCGAGGCCACTCATCTCGGCAAGGTGCATCTTCGCGAAGTTGTCGGCAAGGAGGCGGTTCCGCGACGCGGTTGCATCGTGGAGTAGGCGGTCTGCTCTCAGAGTAGGCAAGAGGCCGCCGGGGCTTGAGACGACAAGCTCATCCGGCGAGTGCACGATCTCCACCACGCCCGGGACCTCCCAATCACGGTGGGCGAACGCATTGGCGAAGACCTCACGAAGCGCATCTAAGGGATAGTCCCTGAGTTCAATCTGCCGGGCGCCAACCCGGATTGTCTGGACCTTGGTGAGAGTCCGGACTGTCGAAAGAAGGTGGTCGAGCAGCAGAACCAGTGGTTGGTCGCTCTCATCTCGGCGAATAAGGATCTGCGGATCGCTGCCTGCGGACTCGCGCGCTTGTACATTGACGCCCCACTCGCTGATTGCGCGAAGTGCGCCTGCGTTTCCGAAGAGGAGAACCGCGGCTCGGGTCAGACTGCCATCAGAAGCGATCAGCTTCCGCGCTCGGCAGAATTCCTCAGGCTGCGCTTCGGCCAGCTGCGCCAGGTCGTCGTGACCCTTCTCCTGCAGCAGGACCGACGCTCTTTCTAGGGCGGCGCGCGACAACTCCGACGTCGGTACGCCCGAAGGACCCGCAGTCCAGTCGTACTGGCCTCTCAGCGACTGGAGGCCACGTAGCTGCTCGCCATGTAGCGGCTGGCACTTGTTGTTCAGCCGGATCTTGTACACGCCACTGGTGGTGCAGTGGACCGAACCAGTGGGTCGCACAACTGCCAGGATCAGTCGTCGGCCCTCAACCTCACGGACTGCGGGGATGAGCGTGATTGGCGGGGAGGTGCGGCTGAAGATCGCGTCAACAATCTCGGGGACGTCGCAAGTGTCCGGAACACCGGGTAGTGCATCCATTCGGCTGAGTGCTTTGTTGCGGACACCGATTACGAGACAGCCGCCGTCGGCGTTCGCCAGGCAAACCGCGGTCTCGGCCAAGCCGTCGTAGAAGGCCTTCCACTGGTGGCGACCCGCGTTCCGGCCGGTAGTGGCGGGGGTTTCCTTGAAGTCGATCCCGGGCCCCTCGCGGCGGTCAGCGTCCCAGGAGTCACCGATCGTCGCTATGATCTCGTCAGCCGCATCGAGCAGACGCGCAACCTCGCTCACGCGAGAAGGATAGCGGGTATGATACGACGAAACTGAAGCGGGCCATCAAACACCGTGTCATACTCGGCTCACGAGCTGGCATCGGCAGGATAGGGAAGCGCGATGAGTGATGTCGGCCAGGTCGAGCGCAAGACCCAAGACCGCGTCGCGGAGTTATTTCGCGACGCACTCGGCTACGGCTACCTCGGCAACTGGGAGAACCGAGGGGGCAACTCCAACGTTGAGATCGGGCTCCTGGCCGCTAACCTGCGCGCTCGCGGATACGACGAGACCCTGATCAACAAGGCCATTGACAAGCTCAAGAGCGACGCCTCCCTGGGTGGCGGCCGCGACCTGTACGAAGCCAACCACTTCGCTGTAGCCGAGGAAGTCACCGTGCTCGGGCCCCACACCAAGCGTCCCGATGTCGTTCTGTACGTCAATGGCATCGCGCTGGCAACACTCGAGCTCAAGCGTTCGAAAGTGGCCGTCTCGGAGGGTATCCGCCAGACGATCGGCAATCAGAAGCCGGAGTTCATCCGGACGTTCTTCTCAACCGTTCAGCTCGTGATGGCCGGAAACGACGTTGAGGGTCTGCGCTACGGCGTGATCGACACCCCCGAGAAGTACTGGCTGACGTGGCGCGAGGAATCAGACATCGCTGGCCCGCTCGACCGGGCGCTCACGCAGCTGTGTTCGAAGGAGCGTTTGCTGGAGATCATCCACGACTTCATCGTTTTCGACGCGGGCGTGAAGAAGATCTGCCGCCACAATCAGTACTTCGGCGTCAAGGCCGCTCAGGCGCGGATCGCCAAACGCGAAGGCGGGATCATCTGGCACACCCAAGGGTCGGGCAAGTCCCTGACGATGGTCTGGCTGGCCAAGTGGATCAGGGAGAACCAGCGCGATGCGAGAGTGCTCCTGATCACCGACCGCACCGAGCTGGATGAGCAGATCGAGAAGGTCTTCGCCGGTGTCGATGAGTCGATCTACCGCACCCAGAGCGGCGCGGACCTGCTCGCCACCCTCAACGCGTCCGAGCAGTGGCTGATCTGCTCACTGATCCACAAGTTCCACGGATCCGACGATGAGGACCGGAGCGACGTTGCCGAGGCGGACTTCATCAAGGAGTTGAGCGCCAAGATCCCGAAGGACTTCAGCGCCAAGGGCAACCTGTTCGTCTTCGTGGACGAGGCCCACCGCACCCAGTCCGGCAAGATGCACGACGCCATGAAGGAACTGCTGCCCGGCGCGATGTTCGTCGGCTTCACTGGCACGCCTCTGCTCAAGGCGGACAAGGCAACCAGCATCGAGACCTTCGGCAGCTTCATCCACACGTACAAGTTCGATGAGGCCGTCAGTGACGGTGTGGTTCTCGACCTGCGCTACGAGGCCCGCAACATCGATCAGGATCTGACATCGGCGGACAAGATCGACATGTGGTTCGCGGCCAAGACCAAGGGAATGACTGACCTGTCGCGTGCGGAGTTGAAGAAGCGCTGGGGGACCATGCGGAAAGTCGTCAGCTCCGAACCGCGCGCTCGACAGATCGTCGACGACATCCTCTTGGACATGGAGACCAAACCCCGTCTTTCGGACGGTCGTGGAAGCGCGATGCTCGTGGGCGCGAGCATCTACCAGGCCTGCAAGTTCTATGAGTTGTTCTGCCAGGCGGGGTTCAAGGGCAAGTGCGCCATCGTGACCAGCTACGAGCCGCAGGTTGGCGACATCTCCAAGGAAGACTCCGGTCACGGGGCCACTGAGAGGCTTCGCCAGTACGACATCTACCGGCAGATGCTCGCCGAGCACTTTGACGAACCCGCCGACGCCGCGATGTACAAGGTCGAGAAGTTCGAGAGTGACGTCAAGAAGGCGTTCATCGAGAACCCTGGCCAGATGCGGCTGCTCATCGTGGTCGACAAGCTGCTGACCGGCTTCGACGCCCCCTCGGCCACCTATCTGTACATCGACAAGTCGATGCGGGATCACGGCTTGTTCCAGGCCATCTGCCGGGTCAACCGCCTTGACGGCGAAGACAAGGACTATGGCTACATCGTCGACTACCGAGACTTGTTCAAGTCGCTCGAGACCGCTATCACCGACTACACCAGCGGAGCCTTGGACGGCTACGAGCGACAAGACATCGAGGGTCTGCTGTCCAACCGCATCGAAAGGGCCCGCGCGGATCTCGACGAAGCGCTGGAGAGGATTCGCGCGCTCTGCGAGCCGGTTGAACCGCCGAAGAACACGCTGCAATACCAGCGGTACTTCTGCGCCAAGCAAGTGGGCAGCTCCGAGCATCTGAAGGCCAACGAGCCCAGGCGCGTGGAGCTCTACAAGGCCGTCGCCGCGGTCGTTCGCGCCTACAGCAACATCGCCAACGAGATGACGGCGGCCGGATACGGCGATGCCGAGGCGGCCGCGATCAAGTCGGAGATCGCCCACTACGCCAACGTCCGGGACGAGGTCAAGCTCGGGGCAGGCGAGGACGTCGACTTCAAGCAGTACGAAGCGGGGATGCGGCACCTGCTGGACACATACATCAGCGCCAAGCCGTCCGAGGTTGTTTCCGACTTCGAGGACACCGGACTGGTTCAGCTCATCGTCCAGTTGGGCGCCGACGCTGTCGACAAGCTCCCGGAGGGGATCAGGAAGGACCCCGAAGCCGTCGCGGAGACGATCGCCAACAATATGCGCAAGGTGATTGTCGACGAGCGTGCCATGAACCCGAAGTACTACGACAAGATGTCCGACCTGCTCGATGCGGTTATCGAGGAGCGCCGCAAGGAGGCGATCGACTACAAGCAGTACTTGGCCAGGCTGCTCGAACAGGCGGAGAGGCTGGGAGGGGGCGAGTCCGATACCGCGTACCCGGCCGGGGTGGACAACGGTGCCCAGCGGGCCCTCTGCGACTTCTTCGATTCGACCAACCTGGCGCTGAGGATCGACCTGATCGTCCTCCACACCAAGCCTGACTCCTGGATCGGCAACCCCATGAAGGAGAAGAGGGTCAAGCGTGCCATCCGGCGGGCTTTGCCCGACGACTTCGATCGTCTCGACGAACTGTTTGACCTCGTGAAGGCGCGCCATGAGTACCGCTAGCGCCTCCCTGACCGTCAGCGGGATCGACATCGACGTCGTCTACAAGGACATCAAGCACCTGCACATCGGCGTGTACCCGCCGATGGGACGTGTCCGCATCGCCGCGCCTCTGCGGTTCGACGATGACGCCGTGCGTGTTGTCGCGGTGAAGCGTCTGGCCTGGATCAAGAAGCATCGAGCCCGGCTCCAGGCGACTGAGCGCCAGACGCCACGGGAGATGGTGACGGGGGAGTCCCACTACGTGTGGGGGATCCGGCATCGGTTGAAGGTCATCGAGCGGCCCGGCAGGGCACATGTCGAGACCGACGCGGACCGGCTGATTCTGTACGTCCGGCCGGGCGCGGATTCGGCCGCACGCATGGCCGTGCTCCAGGGGTGGCAACGGGAACAGCTGCGAGACCGGATTTCGGGCTTGGTTGAGAAGTGGCAACCCTTGGTGGGGCGATCGGTCTCGCGATGGAACATCCGGAGGATGAAGACCCGGTGGGGTTCCTGCAACTGTGAGACCGGGAGCATCTGGTTCAACCTGGAGTTGGCCAAGAAGCATCCCGACTGCCTTGAGTTCGTCGTGGTCCACGAGATGACCCACCTGCTCGAGCGCAGCCACGGCGAACGCTTCACGAAGCTGATGGACGGTTTCATGCCCGACTGGCGTGCTCGCCGCGACCAGTTGAACAGTGCGCCGCTGGCGGGTGAGGGGTGGGGGAGCCTCTGACGTCGCAAGGAGTTGATCGCGCCCGTGGTTGGTAGTTGGACCGAGCCGCTCGGGGTTTGCCCTGCCTGACGGGGCGCGAACAACTCGGCGTCTCCTTTTCGCATGCTTGCGGCGGCTTCGCCGACGAATACCCCTCCGGACAGGCCGGAGTCGCGGATGCCAATTGCGCCTTGTGGAGCCTCGGTCGCCGTCGATCGACTACTTGGCGCAGTCGTGGGGCGTCTCTGGTGTCTTCAGGCCGAGTCTCGTGAGGATTTCGTCTCTTTCAACGCGACAGCCGGGTTGATCTGCGCACTGGTCACCGTGGGCGCAACCCCCTCACCGGGAAACGGCGGCTCTGGCTCCCCACGCTCCGGACCGGGGAAAACAACTTGACGTTTGTATGCCTGTACGGCGTACACTTCTGCCATGGCGACCACAAAGAACTCCCGCTTGGCGATGCGCCTCACCAACGATCAGGACACGGTGATCCGGCGAGCCGCCGATCTGGAGGGGCGCACGATCACGGAGTTTTCAATCGCCGCGATCGTCTCCCGCGCCCAGGATGTTCTGGCCGACCAGCGGGTGTTCGCTCTCGACCCCGCAGCATTCCGTGAGTTCCAAGCCGCACTGGACCGGCCGGTCAGTAACAAGCCGCGACTGGAGAAGCTGTTCGCCGACAGATCGGTGTTCGACGATTGAGCCGCTACACCGCACCCAGTCCGCTTTCCTCCGAGCACGAAACCGCTGAGTTCGACTGTGGGCAGCAGGTACTCGACGAGTGGCTGCGCAAGTACGCGCTGACCAACCAGAGCACCGGGTCGGCCCGCAGCTTCGTAGCTTGCCTGAGCGGCACCAACCGGGTCGTCGGGTTCTACGCCCTGTCGACAGGTGTCGTCATACGCAATGAGGCACCCGGCCGCATCGCGAAAGGTATGCCCGATCCGATCCCGGTCATCTTGCTGGGACGTCTCGCCGTCGACCGCGAGGAACACCACCACGGCCTTGGCAGCGGCATGCTCCGCGACGCGATCACCCGCGTTGTCTATGTGGCCGACACGGTTGGCGTGCGCGCGATCCTTGTTCACGCGATGAACGAGGAAGCGCGCGACTCCTATCTGCGCCACGACTTCGATCCCTCACCGATCCACGACGACCACCTGATGCTGCTCATGAAGGACGCAAAGCGCGTCGTGCGCGGCGTCGGCGGTGGATCGGTGGCCGAGTAACCCCCAAGAGCCACGGAGTCGCGCCAGGCGAGCCGCAGGCGTCTAGTCGCTGGACACTTGCAAAGTCTATCCGATAGACTTATTCTGTGAACGCACGCGAAGTGAACCGCAGAATCGAATCGCTCGGCGGAGTCGCGGTTAGCCAGCGCGGCTCTCATCGAAAGTATCGGGCGTCCCGCACGCTGCCCGACAATACGGTGATCACCGCGCAGACTGTCGTCGCGCAGCACCGCGGTGACATCGCGATCGGGACGCTGCGGGCGATGGAACGGCAGATGGAGCCAGTGTTCGGAAAGGGGTGGCTGCTGTGAGGACCTATCACGTCGTCGCCGTCAGAGAGGGCGACGCCTGGTCGGCGACCGTCGCTGATGCTGATGGCGCGATCACCTGGGGCAAGGGGCTGCGGCACCTTGAGAAGTATGTGCGAGAAGCGATCGCACTGGCCGAGGACATCGAGGACGAAGACTCCTTCGAGCTTGATTGGACATTCGTCACAGGAGATCCGGACATCGACGGCGAATCCGCGCGACTGCGGGCCAGGCGACGCGATGCCAAACAGTACGCCGACGCCGTGGCGGCTGAAACCGCATCGTTCGTGGGTGTGCTGCGTGCCCGGAACTTCTCTATTCGGGACGCTGCCAGGATCGCGGGAGTCAGCACCGCCCGTGCAGGGCAGATCGCTTCGGCGAACTGAAACCGTGATACCGGCGCCGATGGTCGCGTTGTTGCCGGCGTACTGGCGGGAGGGAAGTGGCGTTGATGTCCACGACCTGGCGCCGGCGCGGTCCGGCATTACCGGGATCACCGAGGACGCGCTCGAACGGTTGGTGATGGGCAACTGACCTGAGTCGCGTGGATTGATACGGGTGCTGCGAGAGTCCGGTCGCCGCTGGTGCGGCAGATTGGAATTCATGGTGAAGCGTCGTCGTAATACGCCTGAACAGATCATCCTGAAGCTGCGGCAGGCCGATCGGTTGCTGGCCGAGGGAAAGCCGGTTGCGGAGGTTGCCCGGTAGTTGGGTGTTTCGGAGCAGTCGTATCACCGGTGGCGCAACCAGTACGGCGGAGGGGAGGTCGACACGATCGCCAACAATGGCATTCAACACGGGGCTGCCGCACCCGGCGGAAGTCCTGACCGACCACCAAGAGGCAGCAACAGCTGCATGATCAACAATACGAGGACGTGTCCAAAGGCCTTGACACACTCCGGGCTGATTGTGGCGCCAACATTCCGAACACCCCACGTCACCATTGCCCACCGCGACCTGGACGAGCTACTTGCCCGGCTCAATCGATGCCCTCACCAGACCATCGAGAACCGTTACCGTGAGGAATAGAAGCACGAGGAGGAACCATGGTCGAGGAACTGGATATTGACCTACCTCTTGACTTGCAGACCGAGAATGAGTCCGGGTTGCCATACGCGCTATTGGCTCACGCCCGTCACCCCGAGCGGATTGCCGAAGGGGAATGGATCATCGTGGGCAGCCCCAACGTCAACGCGGTAGCCCGCGTCATTGAGGTCAGAAACGGCATTGTCGAAGTCGAACCCCTGCACGGCCCTGCCCGCAAATGGTTGCACCTGATTCACCGACCCGCCCGCACAGCCTGACCGCCCGCCGTCGTATCGGCCTCGGCGGCTGGTCAGTGGAGTATGGCCCCGATATCGCCCCTAGCGAGCCGGAAGTGGTCATCCCTTCTTTCAGGTCCGCCACACCTAAACCCCCCCGGCGCGTTCAGGTCCGCTATACCTGAACCCCCCCGGCTCGTTCAGGTCCGCTATACCTGAACCCCCCCCGGCTCGTTCAGGCATGGGGTAGGTCGACCTAGTGAGAGATGACGAGATCCGTGGGCATCTGTCAGATCTGAATCCTTGGTGGAAGGCCGCTGCCGGGCAGGGCGATCCGACAGCCTGGGCCGAATCGGATCGACTGCTTCGAGGCAGGTCGATCCTTGACGTCGGCTACCGTGCCCGCGTGCTGGACGACCTGGCGACTGGTCCGATAGGGGAGTGTGTCCTGAAAGGCGAGTGGTTGCGATGTAGGAGGTCGTGATTGTGGACCGTGCTGTGTTGGTGATGGAGGTAGGTCCTCCGGGCTCGCTGTGCAGGCAGAGGGCTCAAACCGCCGTGGTGTCATGTCGGTCAAGAGCCGGGGTGGGAAGCGACTACGGAAAAGGCCCGCCGTGAGCGGGTCAGGTGTGTGACGGGAAGACGAACATGTGTGAACCACTGCTGACGCATCGTAATGATCTTCGGTGGCATCGAAACCAGGGTCGTCCTCTAATCCTGGGAGAACATCGCGCGGGGGCGCGGTGGAAGTCTGGCGGCGGTCCTGTGGGCTGGCCAGGTGGTGCCCGGTGTAAAGGTGGCGTGAGCCCGTTACAGGCGCTGACATGGAACAGGAGAACCTGTCGCCCCGAGACTGTGGCGTTGTCGGTGAGAGCTGACGCGTGGCGAGAGGGAGCGTCGTGACCGGCGGAAACCGGGAGCGGCTGAGTACCGCGGGGCACAGGGGCGGACCGGCTCGTAGTAGTGATGATGGTTCTGTAATGGGGCTGGAGCGAAGGGGCCGGGCGGGTCAGGTCGCCGTGTCGTCAACCCGGTTCGGGGAGGAGCGGCGGGGTGGATCGAAGCAGTTGCCGACCCGTGGGAGCCGTATGACGGGAGACTGTCACGTACGGTTCTGCGAGAGCCGGGGGGTGAGACTCCCCCCGGCTACTCACCTCTGCATCATCTGAAGGCCGAGCCAGAGCTCGCCGACCCGCCCTCCACGATCTTCGATGAATGGTCAGCGGCGCTTGCGGCGCTTGGCTCGTGACTGCTTGCGCGGTTGTGCCCGCGTTCCGGTCTCAGTGACGCCGGACTCGCCCGCCCGGGCAACGGGCGCGCTCACCTGAGCTCTAGCCGTGGCAGCGCCAGCGGTCGGCCTTGGGGAAGTGAGTGCTTCAGCGTCACGCTTCCCACGCGCCGCGACCCTGCGGGCGAGGGCCTGCATGTCGGGATCTTGTTCCTTCAACTGTGCGAGCAGCGGCGTGGCCACGAATATCGACGAGTAGGCACCAGCGGCCATGCCGACGAACAGCGCCAGCGCGAGATCCTTCAGCGTGCCAGCGCCCAGAAGCCCCGCGCCGACAAAAAGGATCGCCGCGACGGGGACCAGCGCCACAATCGAGGTGTTGATGGATCGAACGAGGGTCTGATTGACAGCGAGGTTGGCGGCTTCGGAGTAGGTGATCCGGCTCTGCCCGCTGATACCGCGAGTGTTCTCCTTCACCTTGTCGAAGACCACGACAGTGTCGTAGAGCGAGTAGCCCAGGATCGTGAGCATGCCGATCGCGGTGGCGGGAGTGACCTCGAACCCCAGAATCGAGTAGATGCCGATTGTGATGACCAAGTCATGGGCCAGCGCCACCAGAGCAGCGACCGCCATCTTCCATTCGAAGTAGATCGACAAGAAGATGGTCACCAGGATCACGAAGACGACGAGGGCTTGGAGTGCCTTCCGCGAGATGTCGGCGCCCCATGTGGGCCCGATCAACTGCATCTTGATGTCGTTGGCTTCTACTCCGCACGCATCGGCGAGTGCCTCGGCGATCTCCTCGCCCTTCACCGGAGTCACTTCACCTGTCTGGATCCGCAGGGACCCGCTCCCAAGCTGAGTGACGATCGCCTGGCTTTCGCCGGTCTTCTCAACAGTGTCGCGGGCCTGTTCGATCGTGCAGCTGGACTGCGGCACCTGGAACTCCGCTCCGCCGCGGAACTCGATCCCGAGATTGAGTCCGCGCACGAACAAGGAGCCAAGGGTGATCAGAAGAAGGACCGCGGAGATCGTGTACCACAGCTTGCGGCGACCGACGAAGTTGTAAGAAACGTCGCCGACGTACAGCCGGTGCCCCAGATCGCCAATCTTCGACATCGATCAGACCTCCCCGGCGGGTTCGGACGTCCGGCCCGCGTGCGCTTTGGCCTTGGAACTGCGAGTGGTGGGACGCTGCCGGCCAGCCAGCGTCTCAGCCCCAAGGCGGCTTGGAGACACTCCAGACAACGAGCTACCACGCTGCATCCACTTGGACCGCGCCATCACGGAAACGATCGGCCTGGTGAACCAGAAGGCCACTAGCACGTCGACGAGGGTCGTCAGGCCCAGGGCGAAGGCGAACCCCCGCACGTTGCCGACACTGAGCCAGTACAGGACGGCCGCGGCCAGGAATGACACGAAGTCCGCGGCGAGCAGCGTCCTGCGTGCTCGGATCCAGCCGTCGTCCGCCGCTCTGCGCAGCGACTTGCCCATCCGGATCTCGTCACGCAGCCGCTCGAAATACACCACGAACGAGTCCGCTGTGATACCGATCGCGACGATCGCTCCCGCGATGCCAGCCAGGGTCAGCGTGTACCCGATCGATCGGCCCAACACCACGAACGAGGCGTAGGTAATCCATCCCGCCACTAGCAGGCTGACGCCCGCAACGATGCCCAGGGCTCGGTAGTAGAACAGCAGGTACAGGGCGACCAGGACCAGTCCGAGCGCCCCAGCGAGCAGACCCTTTTGGAGCTGATCACTACCAAGAGTTGGGGAGATGCTCTCCACAGCCTGGTTCTCCAGCGTGACCGGTAGGGCGCCGTAGTTCAGCACGTTCGCGAGATCTCTGGCTTCCTGGGCGCTGAAATTGCCCTCGATCTGGGCAGTGCCGCCCGGGATCGGCTCCCTGAACGATGGCGCCGATACCACGACTCCGTCCAGAACGATCGCGAACTGGTTCTGTGGGGATGGCTTCTGGTAGATCGCCTTGGAGATCTCGGCTAACTTTGCCGCACCCTCGGAGTCGAAGTTCAGCGTGACCAGCCACCCCCCGGCGCCCTGCTGCGGAAGCTCGGCCTGGGCGGACGTGACGTTCGTGCCACGTATGAATGCGGGCTGCAGGATGTACTTGGCGGCGCCATCCCGATCGCAGGTCCCCAGCCACAGCTCCGGATCGTCGGCGGTTCCCCCGGCCTGATTCTCGGGGGTCGTGCAGTTCAGTGCCGCGACGCCCTTCAGAAACGTTTCGTTGGGTTCGGCGGCCTGGACTATCTGAGTTCCTTGTCGGTCTTGACTGGGGGGCGTGGCCGACGCGCTCTTGGTCGTCTTGTTCGCTTTGTCTTTCTTGCCCTTGTTTTTCTTGCCCTTGTCCGTGTCGTCCGTTTCCACCCCGCCCGGCTCGGGTGCTCCGATGCCCTGGACCGCACGGAAGTCAAGAAGCGCCGTGCGCCCGACCAGATCCACGATGCGGTCTTGCGTCACGCCGGGCACTGAGACCACGATCACGGCATCGTTACCGCTGCCCTGGACGGAAACATCGGCCTCAGCAACGCCTATCCCGTTGACCCTGGCCCGAATGATTTCGACCGACTGCTCCAACTGCTGATCGGTGATCTGATCACCTTCGCGAATAGGTTCGGGCGCCAGAATGACCTGAGTTCCGCCCCGCAGATCCAGTCCAAGCTGCGGCGCGTGGTCTGTGCCTGGGAACATCGCCCACACCGTCAGAGCTACGACGAATATCGCGAGCGCGCCCAACACACGCCCGGGTCTGTAATGAGCCGGTGCCGCCACGGCGCCTCCTGTGTCGGAAACGGAACGCCCAACACTATCTGGCCTGGGCTCGCGCTTGCGTCAGCCGCTCTCCCTCGTGTTGCCCGCGTTTCGGATGCTGCCCCCTGGTCAGCGGCCGTGGGGGTGCGCGTCGTCGGTCAACGAGAGCTGCTGGGACTCGGCTAGCGGTGACTCAGATCCGGACGCTGCCGGCTCCGCTGCGACGCTGGGCGCCTCCAACCCGATATAGCGCCAAGCCGCGGAGCTAGCGACCCGACCCCTCGGCGTGCGGGCCAGGAACCCGAGCCTTACCAGGAATGGCTCAGCGACGGTCTCCACTGTCTCAACCTCCTCGCCGATCGCGACAGCTAGCGTCGACAGGCCGACTGGGCCTCCATCGAACTTCAACAGCAGCGCCTCCAACACGGCCTTGTCCAGACGGTCAAGGCCCATCTCATCCACCTCGTAAAGATCCAGCGCCGCAGAGGCAGTGGCGCCATCGACGACCCCAGAACCGTGGACCTCCGCGTAGTCCCGCACGCGGCGAAGGAGACGGTTGGCGACCCGAGGCGTTCCCCGACTGCGGCCCGCGATCTCGGTTATCCCCGATGCCTCCCACCGGATTCCCAGCAGCCCGGCCGATCGCCTGAGGATGACTTCCAGGTCCGTAGGTTCATAGAACTGGAGATGAGCGGTGAATCCGAAGCGGTCCCGCAGAGGCCCTGGAAGCAGTCCAGCCCGGGTGGTCGCCGTGACCAGTGTGAAGGGTTCGAGTTGCAACGGGATCGCTGTCGCGCCTGGGCCCTTGCCGACGATCACATCGACCCGGAAATCCTCCATGGCCATGTAGAGCAACTCCTGAGCCGGACGGGCGGTTCGGTGAACCTCATCGAGGAACAGCACTTCCCCCGGCTGCAAACTCGTAAGGATCGCGGCCAGGTCGCCCGCGTGTTGCAGCGCCGGTCCGCTGGTCACCCTCAGCGGGGCGCCCATCTCGGCCGCGATGATCCCGGCAAGCGTGGTTTTCCCCAGACCGGGCGGACCGCAAAGCAGCACGTGGTCAGAAGGCTGGCCGCGCCCCCTCGCGGCGCTAAGCACCAAGCGAAGTTGCTCCTTCACCCGAGTCTGGCCGATGAACTCGGACAAGACGCCGGGACGCATGGCTGTCTCAACACCCACTTCGTCCGGGATGGCGACGGGGTCTACGACGCGCTCGTTCATGATCTGTTCAACTCCCGCAGGGCCGCCTTCAGCAGAAAGCCGGTGGCCAAATCTCCTCCACTGTCGTCGGCATTCGCGATTACCGTACGAACCGCGTCCTCGGCCTCGCGGGCGCTCCACCCCAGCGCCACCAGACCGTCCCTTGCCTGCATCTGGTTGCTGGCCAACGGTCGGGCTCCAACCGGAACAGTTGAACTGGAGCCGGGGCCTAGGCGATCGGCCAGTTCGAGAATTATGCGTTGAGCACCTTTGCGCCCAATCCCTGGCACAGCCGTCAGCGCCGCGATGTCCTCCGATCCAACCGCCCGGCGCAACCCGTCCGCCGACAGAGTCGACACCAGAGTCTGAGCCGTTCGCGGCCCGATACCGCTGACGGTCTGCGCCAACTCGAACACTTCCCGCTCTCCGGCATCGCAGAACCCATACAGCGTCCAGGAATCCTCCCTGACGATCAGCGCGGTTGGCAGCTCCCGGACTTCCCCGATCTTCAGACCAGCCAGGGTCGCCGGATTCGCCTCAACCCGGATTCCGAGCCCGCCCAAGTCGATGACGGCATAGTCCTCCGCCACTTGAGACACCGGGCCGCGCACATAGTCGATCACGTCAGATCATCCCCTTCGAGCCGCTTCGAGCCGCTTCGAGCCGCTCGGTCAGCGGCCCCCGCCAAGCGTGACAAATCGCCAGCGCCAGGGCGTCGCCGGCGTCAGCGGGAGATGGCTTCTCCGCCAGCCCCAGCAGACGAGTAACCATCGCCGTCACCTGTCGCTTGTCCGCCCGACCGTTGCCCGTCACGGCCGCCTTCACTTCGCTGGGGGTGTGTAGCGCGACTGGGATTGCCGCAGACGCGGCAGCGAGAATCACCGCGGCTGAGGCCTGAGCAGTACCCATGGCCGTGCGCACGTTTAGTTGAGAGAACACCCTCTCGACGGCTACTACGTCCGGATCGGTCGCGGCTATCGCCTCAACCACGAGGTCGTGGACGCGCTGAAGGCGACTGGCCAGATGCGCGCTGGCGTCGCTACGTATCACCCGGACGTCGACCATCTCCAGCTGGCGCCCCGGCAGACCCTCGATCACTCCCACGCCGCAACGCGTAAGCCCCGGGTCAACACCCATGACTCTCACGAACACCTCCTGTGTCGAACAGGTGTTCGCATCCTATTACGGGCGCAGCGGTCTAGCGTCGCGACGCGCCGAAGAATCTCAGATCCGGCTAGGCAAGGGGGGACGGTTGTCTAGGGCTTCTTGGCCGCCGCGGGCTTCTTGGCCGCCGCGGGCGGAGCACCAACGGCGAGTGGATCCTGCGAACCGACCGCCGACTCCAGCAGTTCCTCAAAGCCCTTCCTCAGATCGACCATGAAGTCCTCGATGTCAGGAACGGCCTCATCATCGGCGGTTACGCCCACGAACGCGGACTTGTCGTACGTGATCATCGTGATGTTCAGCGACGATCCCATCGTGGCGACGAGCGGCCACATTCCGACGATTCGAGAACCCGCCAGATACAGGGGCACGGGTGGCCCAGGCACGTTGCTAGTAGTGATGTCGCTATGACTAGCGGTCCACGCGATCAGCGGAACCGGAAGTAGCCAGCTAACGTCCGCCAGCGGGTTCGACAACGAAAGTGCGGGCTCGTCGCGCCATTTCCGCACGATGTCATGGGCGGCCTTGAGTCGCTCCTCTATCGAAGCGCCGCTGACGGGGAGAGGGAACCTCGCGATCGTCACGGCGTTAGCGCTCGATCCGTCCTTGGAAACCGATCTCAGGCTGATCGGGAGGTTGAATCGCAGTTGGCGGGCGGTCTGGCCGTGCCGCTCATGGTAGTAGTCCGCACCCGTTGCCACCGCTGCCATGAACACGTCGTTGACCGAGAAGCCGTGTCTCTTGGCCGCTGATCGCATCTCCGCGAACGGGAAGTCGAACGTCCGGAAGTGGTACGTAGTGCAGCGGCCTTGCATCACAGGGGACATCGCCGCTTCCGGCATCGCGGCGAACCGACCGATCGAACTGACCATTCCCAACGCTTCCGACCAAGTTCCAACAGGGTCCTTGATCGTTCCCACGGCCAGACCGGCTGCGATCTTGACGCCTTCAGCCGCGTAGTGGAATGACCGCCCGACGTTGTCGTGGATGTTCGCACTGCTGACCCTGGCCACAGAGACGGAAGATCCGCTCGGGATGGACGGCGCTTCGGGCTCATCGGGGTTGCCTTCAGGAGCGATCGTCACCAGATTGGCGGCCATCAGAACCGTCCCCTGACCATCCGCGATGGCATGGTGCAACTTCAGGATCATGGCCGCCCGGTCACCCGGCAGGCCCTCGATCAGGTGCATATCCCATAGCGGGCGACCGTGGTCGAAGTCCGTGAGACTGATGCGGCGAGCCTCGTCCAGAACGTCATTCCAGCCCGCCCCGTCGTGCAACCGGTACCGGTGCAGGTGGATGTCAAGATCGAAATCCGGGTCCAGGCTGAGGCGCGGACTCGAGATCCCCACTGCCCCGAAGAGCGGCCGTTCGCGCAACACCGGAACCATGCGAGTCAGGCGCTCGAAGCGAGCACGCAACACGTCCCAACTGGGAGTCGAATCCAGCAGCATGACCGCGATGACTGTTGAACGCATGTGCCGGTCGCCAGCGGCGGCACGCCACGTGGCCGCGTCGTATCCCGCCATCTGCTGGCCGACACCGCGCAACTCCTGGAACCTCCGCATTGTTTCGTTTAGCTCAGCCACAGTTCCTCCAACTAGCAAGCTGCCCTCTTCGAGGGACGTTACCTGGAACTTGGGGTTGACGCGCGGGGATGGACTGACGGAGCACACAGCGCCGCTCCCGCATTGGCAGAAACGGCCGCTCCGAACAGAAGCGCCCTTTTGGGTACAGACGCGCCCGTTAGATCGGTAGTTTCCTTGCGTAACGGGTGCGTTTGTCGGGAGCGGCCGTTTCCCCGGGCAGTGGGCGCCGCTTGACCTATCTACGAGCTGCGCCTCAGTCCAACGACTCCATGATCTCGTCGGACACATCGAAGTTGGCGTAGACGTTCTGCACGTCGTCCGAATCCTCCAGCGCCTCGATCAGACGGAAGGTGCTGCGGGCCGCATCCTCGTCGAGCTCGACAGTCACGCTGGGCATGAAAGTGGCCTCCGCGGAGTTGTAGTCGATTCCGGCGCCCTGGAGAGCCGTGCGCACAGCGACAACATCAGCGGCTTCGCAAACCACCTCCAGATCCTCACCCAGATCGTTGACTTCCTCTGCGCCCGCGTCGAGGACGGCGGCGAGTACGTCGTCCTCCGTCGTCTCACCCTTGGGCACGATGACGACACCCTTGCGCGCGAACAGATACGAAACCGAACCAGGGTCGGCGAGGGAACCCCCGTGCCGAGTCATCGCGGTTCGCACGTCACTCGCCGCGCGATTGCGGTTATCGGTCAGGCACTCGACGAGGAACGCAACGCCGTTAGGCCCGTACCCCTCATACATCACTGTCTCGTACTGGGCGGCGCCGACTTCCGCGCCCGAACCCCGCCTGACAGCGCGTTCGATATTGTCATTGGGCAGCGAGCTCTTCTTGGCCTTCTGGATCATGTCATAGAGCGTCGGATTCCCCGCCGGATCCCCGCCCCCCTGACGGGCCGCGACCTCGATGTTCTTGATCAGCTTCGCGAAGAGTTTTCCCCGCCTGGCGTCAACGACGGCCTTCTTGTGCTTGGTCGTTGCCCACTTGGAGTGACCTGACACTGGTCTCCCTACTCGATCATCGACAAGAACATGCTGTGGAACCTGGAGTCCGCGGATAGCTCTGGGTGGAATGCCGCGGCCAGGATTCGGTCCTGCCTTACCGCGACGATCCTACCTTCGCCCGGGCCCGAGCCCGGACCACCGCTAGGGACCAGCCTGGCGAGAACTGTGACCCGCGGTCCGGCGGATTCCACCCATGGAGCTCGAATGAACACCCCAGGGAAGTCGGGGCCGCTCATGCCAGCGATCTTGACCCCCGTCTCGAACGACTCCACCTGCCTGCCGAACGCGTTGCGGCGGACGAGGATGTCGAGCCCGCCGATGGTTTCCTGATCGGGACGGCCGTCAAGGATCGACTTGGCGAGCATGATCATGCCCGCACAGGTCCCCAGAACGGCGAGACCGTCGCGAACAGCTTCTCGCAACGGCTCAAGAAGGCCGAAGTCGATCGCCAATCGCGAGATCGTCGTGGACTCCCCGCCTGGAATGACGAGGCCCTGCACCCCCGCCAGCTGGTCAGCCCTACGGATCGGACGCACGGTGACTCCGAGCTCGCGCAGCAAGCGCGCATGCTCCCGTACATCCCCCTGGAGCGCCAGAACCCCGATCGTCGCTGTCACCAGCCGCGCACGGCTAACCGCTCCTCGGCCTGCAGGCTTTGGACGTTGATCCCGACCATCGCCTCCCCGAGACCCCGGGAAACCTCCGCGAGTACATCGGGGTCGTCGTAGTGGGTCGTCGCCCGCACGATCGCAAGCGCCCTCTTGGCCGGATCGCCTGACTTGAAGATCCCCGAGCCGACGAAGACCCCGTCCGCGCCGAGCTGCATCATCATCGCAGCGTCCGCCGGTGTAGCGATCCCACCGGCCGTGAACAGTACGACAGGAAGCTGCCCTTCCCGAGCGACTTCGGCGACGATCTCGTACGGTGCCCCCAGTTCCTTCGCCGCCAGGTAGAGCTCGTCGGCGGGTAGCGATGCCAGACGCGCGATCTCAGCTCGGATCTGCCTCATGTGCCCGGTGGCGTTGGACACGTCGCCGGTTCCCGCCTCGCCCTTGGAGCGGATCATCGCCGCTCCCTCGCACAGGCGTCGCAGAGCCTCCCCCAGATTCGTGGCGCCGCACACGAACGGCACGGTGAACTTCCACTTGTCGATGTGATGGGCGTAGTCGGCGGGCGTGAGAACTTCGGACTCGTCTATGTAGTCCACGCCGAGGGACTGCAGGATCTGTGCTTCTACGAAATGCCCGATCCTGGCCTTGGCCATGACGGGTATTGAGACGGCCTCGATGATGCCCTGGATCATGTCCGGGTCGCTCATCCGCGCCACGCCGCCCTGCACCCGGATGTCTGCGGGAACCCGCTCCAGCGCCATGACGGCAACAGCTCCGGCGTCCTCGGCGATCTTGGCATGCTCAGGTGTGACAACGTCCATGATGACGCCGCCCTTGAGCATCTCGGCCATGCCGCGCTTGACCAGGGGCGAGCCCGTTACAGCGGCGTCGGCGACGGCGGCCGCGCTGGGATCTGTTGACAAGGTCTACCTCCATGCTGCGCGTTGCCGATGCTATCCGCTCCGGGCGACACGGTGCCCGGCAGGAGCCGATGCTCGAATGTGCGTCAAGCAGCGAAACCTCCCCGCCGCAGAAACGGCCGCTAACGAAAGAAGCACCTGCTCGGTAAGGAAACACTCGTTCTAACGGGCGCGTCTGTACCCAAACATCCGCGTTTGTCGGGAACGGCCGCTCTTGCGCATGGCGAGGGGACCGCAACTACTTCGAGCGGGCCGCAGCCGCTCGGCGGGTTTGGCCAATGAACGGGTAACGAGCCGGACATCTGTGCGAAAATCGCAGTAGACACTGTGAAAGCGGACGAGCATGGCACGGCTTAGAGCAGGACGGATCGGTCTGGTCCTCACGGCTTCGACCGCCATGGTTCTTGCCTTCATGCCCGGAGCGCCAGACACGGCATCTGCCGGTCCGTCCGGAACACCTGATGTCTCCGTCCGCAGAGGACCTGAGGTATCCGAAGCGGTCGCACATGACACGTCGGCGCCGCTGAGGTCAATCCCACCTTCGCCGCGTTCCAAGAGCCGCGGCCTACGCGAGATCCCGAACCACCCGACTCCGCCTCAGAGGCGGGCGGACGACTCGAGCCTGCCCGGGGCGGCCAGCCGCGACGAAACCGTTCCCTCCGCGCCGATGCCATCAACGGACCAGAACTTCGACGGCATCAGCAATGTCAACAGCGTCCTGCCGCCGGACACCAACGGAGATGTGGGCCCTGATCACTACGTGCAGATCGTCAACCTGTCCTTCGCCGTCTACAGCAAGACCGGGACGCTGCTCGGGGGGCCGTGGAGCAACAACGCGCTGTGGACAGGGTTCAGCGTCAGCGACTGCGCGGACTACAACAATGGAGACCCGATCGTCAACTACGACCAAGCTGCGGACCGCTGGGTGATATCGCAGTTCGCGGTCGACGGCTCAACGATGTACGAGTGCCTGGCAGTGTCCACTGGCAGCGACCCGCTTGGAACGTACGAGCTCTACGCGTTCGACTACGGCACCGACTTTCCCGACTACCCCAAGGTCGGCGTGTGGCCAGATGGCTACTACGTGACCTACAACATGTTCGATGCCGCTGGCACAACCTTCCTTGGGGTTAAGACGTGCGCGCTGGAGCGGGCGAAGATGCTGGCCGGGCTGGCCGCCACCCAGCAGTGCTTCGACTCCCCAACGGAGTGGTCCCTGCTGCCTTCTGACCTGGACGGGTCAACGCCACCGCCGGACGGTTCGCCGAACTTCGTGTTGGGCGAACACTGGTCCGACAACGACAAGCTGACCATGTACAAGTTCTCCGTCGACTGGGACACACCCGGCAACACCACGTTCGAAGGGCCGACCGAGATCGTCGTGGATCCGTTCACGTGGGCCTGTGTCAGCGTCACCAGGGGCAGGTGCATCCCCCAACCTGGCACGAGCGTGAAGCTGGAGTCCCTCGGCGGCAAAACGATGTACCGGTTGGCCTACCGGAACTTCGGCACGCACGAGTCCCTGGTCGTCAACCACACGGTGCCCATGGACGGCGACCCCGGCTTGACCACGCAGACCGGCGTCGGCTGGTACGAGATCCGCGACCCCGATGCCGTGACGCCCACGGTGTACCAGGACGGCGTCTTCAGCCCGGATTCCACCAACTACAGGTGGATGGGGTCCATCGCGATGGACGGCGACGGCAACATCGCCCTTGGCTACAGCAAATCCAACGGCACTACGACATATCCGTCGATCTACTACGCTGGCAGGCTCGATGGCGATCCTTTGGACACGCTGCCCCAAACAGAAGTCGCGATCATCGACGGCACCGGGTCGCAGACGCATAGCGCCGCACGCTGGGGCGACTACTCCGCTATGCAGGTCGATCCGGAGGACGACTGCACGTTCTGGTACACCAATGAGTACCTTGCCACGACCGGGTCAGCACCTTGGCGCACCAGGATCGGCAGCTTCAAGTTCCCCAGCTGCGATCCCCTAGATCCGGCGCTGACGCCGACGTTCGACGCCCCGACCTCCACGGCGGACGGGTTCACCGCGCAGGTGTCGAACTACGACGCTGACTACACCTGGGGCGCCAGCGCAACCAGTGGTGCCGCCGCCATCAACGGCACTGGCCTGGTCACCGTCACCGGACTGGCTCCCGGGGCCAGCTCCACAGCCACCATCACAACCAACCGCACCGGCTACACCGAAGGCACCGCCGACGTGACCGGCACCGCCTCAACCGGCGCAGCCCTGACGCCGACGTTCGACGCCCCGACCTCCACGGCGAACGGGTTCACCGCGCAGGTGTCGAACTACGACGCTGACTACACCTGGGGCGCCAGCGCCACCAGTGGTGCCGCCGCCATCAACGGCACGGGCCTGGTCACAGTCACCGGACTAGCTCCCGGGGCCAGCTCCACGGCCACGATTACAACCAACCGCACCGGCTACGCCGAAGGCACCGCTGACGTCGAGGGGACAGCCCTTGCCGCGGGGCTGACGCCGACGTTCGACGCCCCGACCTCCACTGCGGACGGGTTCACCGTTCAAGTGTCGAACTACGACGCTGACTACACCTGGGGCGCCAGCGCCACCAGTGGTGCCGCCGCCATCAACGGCACCGGCCTGGTCACAGTCACCGGACTAGCTCCCGGGGCCAGCTCCACAGCCACCATCACAACCAACCGCACCGGATACGCCGAAGGCACCGCCGACGTGACCGGCACCGCCACTCCCGGGCCTCCGGGTGCGCCGACGGGGGTCCGTGGTGTACCGGGAGACAAGAAGGCCACCGTGTCGTGGAGCGCGCCAGCATCCACCGGAGGTTCCGCGATCACCGGGTACCGCGTTCAGCGCAGGACCGGATCCGGTGCCTGGTCAACCGTGGTCGGCGACACAGGAACAACGGCGAGGTCGCGGGTGGTCACGGGACTGACCAATGGGACGTCGTACAGCTTCCGAGTCGCGGCCATCAACGCGGTTGGCGTGGGAAGCTACTCGTCAGCGTCGTCGTCGGTAACCCCGCGTGGAAAGCCCGGGAAGCCTGGAAAACCTAAGGTCACGCCCAAGCGCCACGGCAAGGCGCACATCCACTGGGTGAGGTCAGCCGCGAACGGCGCCACCGTGACGTACCAGATCTGGAAAGCCACGAAGAAGGGCAACTGGGGCCGGAAGATAGCCACAACATCCGGCCACAAGTGGACAGGCCGTGTCCCGGGGGCGAAGAAACGAGCCAAGCTCGGTAAGCCGCTGTTCTTCCTGATCCGCCCCCACAATTCAGCCGGATACGGCACGGAAAGCAAACAGACCAAGGCCTGGATGAAGTAGCCGCCGTCCAATCCGCATCAGCAGCCGCTCCTCGCGGCCCCGCGCGGCGCCGATGGGTCCAGCGCGGCCCCCACCTGGGTCAGGGGTTGCCCGCTACGCGACGCAGAAGGCGGCCAAGGCTACGGCACGACTGTAGTTCGGCGACCCGATCCCGGCGGCGGCCACTCGGAACCCTCAGGAGTCGGAACTTCGGACCGCTGCCGCTACGTCCGTGCGTGGGAAGTCACCGCCTTTGAAGAGCAGCTGGTCGCGCCGCTCCATGGCCAGGGAGTACGAGAAGACATCGCTTGCGTCTGCGATACCGGCGCCGACCAACGTGAACCGCGGAGCGATGGCGACACGGTCGCCAGTTCTCCCAAGACGACGGCGCAGGTCGGCGGTTCGGGTCAGTCACGAACCGAGTGACCGAATTCGCAATCCGGGGATCGCCGTGAAGTGCTTCTGGTTTCGGGTCACCAGAGCGAGTCGATTCGCCAGTGCCGTTGCCGCGATCAAGGCGTCCGGCATGGCAACTCCTGTATCTCGCCTGATCCGGCCCGCTCTCTCCGCTACGGCTCTGTCCACCACGATCTCCCGAAATGGGGACAGTAGGCGGGTCAGGGCGGACTCCGCCGATGACCCGGCGAATAGTTCGGCGCGCGTGACGACCGAGTAGCTGAGCCGGTTTGCTCCGGGATCCAGTGGAATCGCGCCCCGGAGGTGGTCGATGAAGATATCGGTGTCCACGAGCAAATTAGCCACGATCCCACTCACCGCGCGGAGGTACGTCGATTGCGGGGTCCGCGCCGAACGTTTCCTTGAGCGCGTCATCGGGATTCGGGAACTCGGCCTCAAGGTAGCGGTCGACCGCATCGCGTATGACTTCCGCCATAGGCACCCCCGCGTCCCGGCATATCTTGTCGATCCGCCGCCGCTGCTCGTCGGACAAGTAGATCTGAGTTCGCGTCGCAGTCATACAGCGCAGTATACAGCGCTGTATTGCCCCTGGGGGAAGGTCACCTAACCCCGAAACCGGTGGGCGGCAGGTCATCCATCTCGAACGAGTTTGGCCAGGGAGTGTGGCCCGCGAGCCGGAACCACCGCACGAACCGTTGTACACGCACGGCCCGGCAGGCGCGAACCGCGTCGTTCAGGAACCTCCTGGACATCTCCACTCGACGCGTCGCGCTCTGAAGTTCCTCCATCATCTCCTTGCCGTCGGGGAGCGCCGATATCTCGGCAACCTGCTCAGGGTCCTCGAACACAGCGACCAATACCTGCGTCAGGTCACTCTCAGCCAGTCCCCTGGAAACTGGGTCGGCCTCCTCCGCCCGACTGGCACCGTAGGCCGCGTCTCCCAGTACCAGTGCTGACGCGGGATCCGGGAGCATCATCCCCGCCAGCTCAGTAACGACAGAGCTTCGCCTGGCGAGCGCGGCGTCGAGAGACTCGCGGGCCAGGTCCACGCGCTTGTGGAGCCTGTCCAGCCGACCTGCCGTTGACGACAAGTACAGCCCAAGGGCCGCGAGAACCACGACAGGGATGACAAGAAGCCAGGCGCTCATTCCCGGCCGCCCGCGGGCCGCCAGGCCGCTCGGTGAGCGAACCGGCCGACGAACTGGCCGCGTAAGTCCTCGCTGACGTGTTCACCTGGCACGCGCACACTTCGGTAAACGTCCACGATTTCCCGCGACACCCTTTCCCAGTCGTAGAGCTTGGCGCGGGCACGGCCGGCGACCTCCAGCTCCGCGCGGCGCGCATCGTCGCCGAGCAGGCCTACCGCGGCCCGGGCCAGATCCGCGGAATCCCCGTTGGCGAACTGCACGCCATCTCGTCCTTCGTCCAGCACCCTGCGGAACGCCTCAAGGTCGCTGGCGACGACCGGGGTTCCGCTGGCCATCGCCTCCAGTAGCACGATCCCGAATGACTCCCCCCCCGTGTTTGGCGCGACGTAGGCGTCGACCGAATGCATGGCCCTGACCTTGTCGCTCTCAGACACCAGACCAAGAAACGTCAGGCGCCGCCGCACATCCTCGGGCAGGTGCCTTACGATGTCGGACTCATCCCCAGGACCGGCCAGAAGCAGCCGGATGTCCGGAAACCGTTCGGCTATCGCCGGCAACGCCTTCAGCAGGATCGACAGACCTTTGCGAGGCTCATCCAGTCGGCCCAGGAACAGCAGTGCCCTGCCTGGGCCCGGCCAGCCTTCGAACGGCTCAGCGTCCTCGAACGCGCCGCAGTCGACGCCGTTGGGGATCAGCACCGCGTCACCACCTAGGTGGTCGACCAAAGTACGGCGGGCCAGCTCCGAAACAGCGATTCGGCCACGCACCTTCTCCATGATCGTCTGCGCGAGGTAGAAGCTGGCGGACAGAGCCCGAGACCGCTCCATCGACGAATGCCACGTGGCGACGATCGGCCCCTGCGCGGCCCAAATGGCGATGTTGGAGATTCCCGGGCACATTGGCTCATGGACGTGCATCACATGGAATTCCCCGTCGCGTACCCATTGCCTCACCCGCCGCGTGGACCTGACGCCCAGGTTCACTCGCGCCACTGAACCGTTGTAGTGGACCGCCATGGGCCTGCCCGTCGACGTCACATAGTCAGGCAAGCCGTCGTCCTCGTCAGCCGGCGCGAGCACACTGACGTGATGGCCTAGCCGTTCCAACGCCTGGGTCAGATCCCGTATGTGGAACTGAACACCGCCGGGCACGTCCCATGCGTAAGGGCTGACGATGCCAACGCGAAGCGACTTAGGCATTGGGGGCCTCGCCAACACGTCCGTGCATCGGGTCGCGACGTGGGTCAAGATCGGCCACCCACAGAGGCTGGAGCATGTGCCAGTCGGTCGGATGTTCCGCGATCGCCCCGGCGAACACGTCAGCTACACCTTGAATGGCCGCAGCCACCGCCGGGGCCTCCTCGCCGTCCGCGTCGATCGCCACAGGAGGAAACACTTTCGCGCAGTTCACGCCGTCCGCCACCCACAACATGGTCGGCACGAGGTCATGACCACTGCGCCTGGCCAGCAGCGCCGCACCCGCGGGCATCCTTGTCGGTTCACCGAAGAACGTCACCGGGACCCCGTGCCGCGAAAGATCACGGTCGCCAACGAGCGCGACCGTGTTGCCAGAGCGGACGCGCTCCTCAAGGGTCGAGAACACGTACGGATCGTTCTGAGCCAGAATCTCCATGCCAAGCGCCTTGCGGTACTCCAGGAACTTCTGGAACAGCTTCTCCGGCCGAAGGCGTTCCGCGACAGTTGCGAAGGCGCCGAACCGAGCCGCGAAATAGGCACCCGCCGCGTCGTAGTTGCCAGCGTGCGGGGTTACCACGACCGGGGCCCGCCCACCTTGGTAGGACTTCTCCAGGATCTCGACGTCCTCAACGTGCAGGCCGAGGATCCGCTCCTGCGGCCAATCGGGTATCCGGAAGGCCTCGCACCAGTACCGCGCGTACTTACGGAACCCGGCGTTGGACAACTCCCTGATTTCGCCGGGGGTCGCCGAGGGAACAACCCTGCGCAGGTTCTTCTCGTACTGGATCACCCCCTTGCCGCGCTTGCGCCAAGACCGCTCCCCTCCGCGGTCGAAGATCTTGTAGGCCCTGTCTTCCTTCATGTGCCGAACCGCGGACCAGCCCACGGAGAATCCGATGTACGACACCCAGTCGGGCATCACGTCGCTGGCTCCTCACCCTTGGGAACGCGAAGCTGAGAACCCACCTTCGAGAAGCGCTGGGCGACGGTGATGATCGTCAGCACGGCCAGGATCGTTAACGCCGCAGGCAACGCCCACGACACGCCAAGCCCCTGCAGGAACGCCGCCACCATGACGACAATCAGCCGCTCCGCGCGCTCTGCGATTCCAACGTTCGCTGTGGCACCAACGCTCTCCGCGCGGGCCTTGGAGTACGAGATAGTGAAGCCGCCGACCAGACACACCCACCCAGCGGCAGTCGCGAGGGCCTCTCCACGAGTAGCGAAGTAGATCAGGATCGCTCCGAACACAGCACCGTCTGCCACACGGTCAAGCGTTGAGTCCAGGAAGTTGCCCCACGGGCCGCTGCGACCGGACAACCGGGCCATCGTTCCGTCCAGCAGGTCACTGAACACGAACAGCAGGATCACCAGCACGCCGGCCACGAACTGGCCCCGGGGAAAGAACCACAACGCCGCCGCTACTGTCCCAGCCGCGCCGACGTATGTCACAGCATCGGGAGTGATGCCAACCGCCAGAAGCCGCTTCGCTACTGGATCGATCACGTGGGCGACGGCCTTGCGCACGTCGGCGTTGTTTAGCATCAGTCGGCCTTTCCTCGGCCTTGCGTGAATGTCGTTCAAGACAAACCATCCCACGCCCTTGGCCTTGCTTCGCGGCATAGCGGCAGGCAGCGTCGGGCGTGTCGGACGGTCGGCATACATTTTCCCTATGACCAAACCAGCCATCAGAAACGTCGTACTGGTAGGCCCGAGCGGATCCGGCAAGACAACGCTTGCCGAAGCGATGCTTGTGGCCGCCGGGATGATTCCGAACGCCGGGTCCGTTGAGGCCGGAACGACAGTGTCGGACCAGGACCCAAGCGAGCGCGATCAGCATCGCTCGGTGTACCTGTCGGCGATGTCGCTGACGTTCATGGGCACTCGGATCAACATCCTGGACACCCCCGGGTACGCCGACTTCATCGGAGAGCTGCGCGCTGGTCTGCGAGGTGGGGACGCGGCGCTGTTCGTCGTGTCAGCCGCCGATGGCGTGGACGCCGCGACCGCGTTGCTCTGGCAGGAGTGCGCTTCTGTCGGAATGCCGCGAGCGGTCGTCGTTAGCCAGCTAGATCGGGAGAACACCGACTTCGACGAAACGGTTGCCGTTTGTCAGCGCATGTTCGGGGCGGAAGCGCTCCCGATGTACCTACCGCTGATGGACGACAACGAGCGCGTCTCGGGCCTCATAGGGCTACTTAGTACGCGAATCAGCGAATACCGCGAGAGTCAACGCGCGGTGCGCGACCCCGATTCCGAGCATCTCTCGCTGATCGGCCCCGCCCGCGATCGGCTTATCGAGGGGATCATCACCGAATCCGAGGACGAGACGCTGATGGACACCTTCCTTGAAGGCGGCGAGCTGGACACGGACATGCTCATCGCCGATCTGGAGCAGGCGGTGGCGCGAGGACACTTCCATCCCGTGCTTCCGATCATCGCTGCCGCGAACCCGGTGGGTATCAGCGAAATCCTGGAGCTGATCACGGGTGGGTTCCCGACGCCCGCGGAGCACGCCGCCCCGGCGGTCTCGCGTCCCGACGGCAGCCCCGTAGCCCCGCTGGAATGCGACCCGGATGGACCCCTGTGCGCGCAGGTCATCAAGACAACGAGCGACCCCTACGTGGGCCGACTGTCGCTGGTTCGGATTCTTAGCGGCACCTTGCGGCCCGACGTCACGCTTCACGTGTCCGGACATTCCCAGGCTGGCCGGGGTCAGGAAGACCACGACGTGGACGAGCGAGCCGGGGCACTTGGACGACCCATCGGCGCCAAGATCGAACCGCTGTCGTCGGGGGCGGCCGGTGACATCGTCACGATCGCGCGGCTCGCGCATGCCGAGACAGGCGACACGTTGTCGGACAAGGCGGACCCGCTGCTAGTCGAGCCCTGGCTTATTCCTGAGCCTCAACTTCCGATCGCCCTGCACGCCGCGACTCGCAATGACGAAGACAAGTTGTCCACGGCGCTGTCCAGGGTGGTGGCTGAGGACCCGACACTGCGGCTCGACAGGAACATCGACACGCACCAGGTGGTCCTGTGGTGTATCGGGCAGTCGCACGCTGACGTTGTGCTCGACCGCATGAAGGCCAGGCATGGCGTCAGCGTCGAGCCCAAGCCATTGAGGATCGCTCTGCGCCAGACGTTCTCGCGAGCCGGGAAAGGGCGCGGGCGACTGGTCAAGCAGTCGGGGGGGCACGGCCAGTTCGCTGTCTGCGATGTGAATGTTGAGCCTCTTCCGCCGGGAACCGGATTCGAGTTCGTGGACAAGGTTGTCGGAGGGGCTGTCCCGCGCCAGTTCATCCCATCGGTGGAGAAGGGCGTGCGAAACCAGATGGCTGAGGGCCTGGGCGACGGGGTGCCTGTTGTGGACCTTCGCGTAACGCTATTTGACGGCAAGGCGCACTCGGTCGACTCCTCCGATATGGCGTTCGTGATGGCTGGGGGGCTAGCACTGCGGGATGCGGCCGAGAACGCTGGGTTGGTCCGGCTGGAACCGATCGACTCGGTGAGCATCACCGTGGCTGACGAGTACGTGGGTGCGGTCATGAGTGACCTATCAGCCAGACGCGGCCGACTCACGGGAACCGAATCCGCTGAAGGCGGTCGCACCTTGGTTCAGGCCGATGTGCCGGCTGCCGAGCTGACGCGATACCCGATCGATCTGCGTTCCATAGCTCACGGGACGGGAACCTTCACAAGACGGCTAACCGGGCACGAGCCCGCACCGGCCCGCATCGCTGAGAAGCTGCTGCAGGATCAGGACTGATCGGTCGGCGCTACCTCGTTGGGCATGGCACCCCCGTATCGCCGGTCCCGCCGAACGTACTCGCCGATGGCCCACCACAGGTGTCGGCGGTCCACGTCAGGCCACAAGTGCTCCAGGAACACCATCTCGGCGTACGCGCTCTGCCACAGCAGGAAGTTGCTGATCCGCTGCTCCCCCGACGTCCGCATGAACAGGTCGACATCGGGCATGTCGGGTTCGTCAAGGTAGCGGGCGAACTTCCGCTGCGTAACCGAATCCGGGTCGATGAGTCCACGCACAGCGTCCCGCGCCAGCGCCGCGGCGGCATCAGCGATCTCGGCCCGGCCTCCGTAGTTGACGCACATGGTGAGCGTCATGACCTGGTTGTGGCGCGTCAACTCCTCCGCGTACTCAAGTTCGGCGATGACCGACTTCCACAGCTTGGGACGCCGGCCAGCCCATCGGACTCGGATTCCCATCTCGTGAAGTTCCTCGCGGCGCCTGCGCACGACCTCCCGGTTGAATCCCATCAGGAAGCGCACTTCGTCCGGTGACCGCCGCCAGTTCTCTGTTGAGAACGCGAAGACGCTCAAGTAGTCCACACCGATCTCGATCGCGCCATGTACGACGTCCAGCAGTGCGAACTCTCCGGCCTCGTGACCCGCTGTGCGCGGCAATCCGCGTTCCTTGGCCCAGCGGCCGTTGCCGTCCATAACGATCGCGATGTGCCGGGGCAGCAGATGCTCTGGATACCGCGGCGGACGAACGCCAGAGGAATGCGGAACCGGGCCCTTCGTCATACCCGTTCCACCATGGGCCAGGATCGTAATCCGCGCTCCAGATGCCACTGAAGGAAGGCGCCGACCAAGCCGCTCGCCTCAGCCCGGGCGCGATTCTCGCTGCCAAGCGCTCGATCCCACTCCCCGGACATCAGCGCCCCCAGCAGTTCCAGCGTGTCCGGTCGCGGCCTGGCCGCACCCGCTGGACGGCAATCCTGGCAGACCATCCCGCCGGATCCTATGTGGAAGGCGGTGTGTGGACCTTCGCGCCCGCACCGCGCGCAGTCCGCGAACGATGGCGACCACCCGGCGACGGCCAAGGAGCGCAGCAGGAACGCGTCCAGTACCAGACCCGCCGGCAATGTTGCCGCTACCAGAGTCCTAAGAGCTCCAACGAGCAGCAAGTACTGCCGCGTGGCCGACTCCTTCTCCACGGGCGTGAGCCGCTCCACGGCCTCCAGCATCGCGGTCCCCGCCGTCCACCGCGGATAGTCCCCGCACAGACTCGCCCCATAGGCGGACAGCGACTCCACCTGAGTGACAGTGTCCAGCGACCTGCCCTCGTAGCACTGCACGTCCACGCGGCTGAACGGCTCGAGCCTGGCCCCGAACCTGCTCTTGACACGGCGCACACCCTTCGCCACTGCCCGGACCCGACCGTTGTCCCGAGAAAGCAGTGACACGATCCGGTCCGCTTCACCTAGGTCGTGAGTGCGAAGGACGATCGCCTCATCTCGGTACAAGGGCACGGTCCAGTGTCGCACTCACCCTGACCATGGGCGGGTAGATCCCAGCGAGCCGCGAGGCGTCGGTTACCGTCATGTGGTGGCGTCAGTCTTCCGCCGCGGCGACGCGGGTGCCGAGGATCCCGAACGGCGCGCCGTTTCCGGTCAGCCCAAACGTCGCCGACTGCGCAAGCCCACATTCCAATGGCCTCGACGCGTCGGCCAAGACCCCGCACGCGATCCCTCGCTGCCAAGCTCGACTGGATACATGCCTCCGTCAGCGCCAGAGCAAGCGCCGCGGGTTTCCGAATCGGTGCAGTTGCTGGCGTTCGACCCGCGCTGGCTGCGCCGCAGTGTGATCGCGATCCTGGTCATCCTCACGATCTATCAGCTGGCCGTCTGGCTCTTCCACGCGACCGGCCACTTCTTGTTCCTGATGCTTCTCGCCTGGCTGGCGGCGATCGCCATGGAGCCCCCTATTAGGTTCTTTGAGCGCCATGGCATGAGCCGCGGTCTCGGAACAGGCATAACGATGCTCGCCGGACTGCTGGGCACGATGGTGGCGCTTGTCATGCTCGGCGGTGTCTTCTCTTCCCAGCTCGCCGAACTCATTGATTCTGTGCCGACGCTCGTCACCGATGTTGTCGACCAGCTGAACGAGCGCTTCGGACTTCATCTGAACCCGAACGAAATCACCTCCCAACTGAACCTAGACGCGAGCACTGTGGCATCGTTCGCGACGGACTTCGCCGGGGGCATCTTCGGCGCGATCGGAGTGGCCTTCGCTGTCATTTTCGACACGCTGACGGTTCTGGTTTTCGCTTTCTACGTCGCCGCCGACGGCCCCCGGCTACGCCGCACTATCGCCAGCTGGTTGCCTCCCCGCCATCAGCGCGTCCTAGTCACTGTGTGGGACATCAGCCTGGCCAAGACAGGCGGGTTCGTGGTGTCGAAGCTCATCCTGGCCGGACTGTCTTCGGTCGCGCACGCCGGATTCTTCTGGGTTATTGACCTGCCGTTCTGGCTGCCGCTTGGGGTCTTCGCCGGCTTCACGGCGCAGTTGATACCCACGATCGGCACCTACATCGGCGTCGCCGTACCGGTGCTGATCGCCCTACTGGAAGATCCAATTGACGCTCTGTGGATCGTGGCTTTCGCCACGGTGTACCAGCAGATCGAGAACTACGTGTTCACCCCGAAGGTCAGCCGGGCGACCATGCATATCCACGCCGCCGTGGCGCTGGCGGCGGTATTCATAGGCGCCGCGCTCTGGGGGCCGATCGGAGCGCTCATCGGCATCCCGCTCGCGGCTGCGGTCATCGCTGTTCTTGATACCTATGGCAACCGCTATGAGCTGATCGCTGAGATGTCCGATGGGACTCCGGCGGCGGGACTTGACGCTGATGAACCCGACGCTGAGCCCAGGCAGGATGTGGCGCTGCCCGGCTTCTAGCTGAGCCCGGACCCGGGCGGAGTGTCCAGATGGTGCGAATCCTATGTTGATCAAGGAGTTCTGCCGCCACATAGGCGTAGAAGATCGCTAACGAGCATGATCATGAGGGGATTTGCATCACCGAGCCCCCGGTAGCGTCCGACAAGGCAAGACTTCGGCCGCGCCCTTGCGGTGTCCAACTTTGCGGCCGTTCCTGACAAACGCGCCCGTTGAGGTACAGAAGCGCCCGTTGCAACGAGTGTTTCTTCGCCGAACGGGCGCTTCTGTGCTTAGCGGCCGCTAATGCGGGTGTGGCGGCGCGCTCAGGGAGCCTGCCGGGCTCAGAATCCGAGCCGCTTCAACTGCTTCGGGTCGCGCTGCCAGTCCTTGGCGACCTTGACACGCAGATCCAGGAAGACCTTGCTGCCGAGCAGGGCCTCCGTTCTGCGGCGGGCATCCGTGCCGATCTGCTTGATGCCAGCGCCGCGCGGCCCTATGACGATTGGCTTCTGACTGTCACGTTCGACGTAGAGGACCGCAGTTATGTCAACCAGCGGGTCCGAATCGGGTCGGCCTGGCCGAGTCTCCATCTCATCGACAACGACGGCGATGGAATGCGGCATCTCGTCGTCCATACGCCGCAACGCGGCTTCCCTTATGAACTCAGCTACCAGCACACGGTCGGGCTCATCAGTAATCTCACCCTCCGGATACAGAGGAGGCCCAGGTGGCAAGCACCCCAGCAGAATCTCAGTGAACTCCGCGACGTTGAACCCCGTGACCGCGCTCACCGGCACGATCTCCGTCCACTCCAGCCCCACGTCCTGAGCCAGGGAAACGCACGCCACGAGCTGCTCGGCGACTCTCGCGGGAGCGACCTTGTCGGTCTTGGTCACCAAAGCGATCTTCACCGGCCCAGCCAGCCCTGAGATCTGCCTTCCGATGAACCGGTCCCCGGCTCCGATTACTTCGTCCGCTGGGAAGCACTGGGCGATCACGTCCACTTCGGCCCAGGTGCCGCGCACCAGGTCATTGAGCCGCCGTCCCAGCAGGGTCTTTGGCCGGTGAAACCCTGGGGTATCCACGATCACGACCTGCCGGTCCGGGCGCGACACGACGCCGCGGATCGTGTGACGCGTCGTCTGAGGGCGGTCCGATGTGGCAGCGACGTCCGTGCCCAGTATCGCGTTCAATAGCGTGGACTTGCCGACGTTCGGGCGCCCAACGATGCACGCGAAACCGCTGCGGAACGCCGGTTCACTCATGTTCGTGCTCGCCGCTGTCCAGTCGCTCGACGAGTATGGCGTCTACCAGGTTGCGCCTTCCGGCTGTAGATTCCGCGGTCAAGCGCCACCCATGCGTGTCCACTTTCGCCCCAGGAATCGGTACCAGGCCCAGCCTGCTCGCCATCAGACCGCCCACAGTCTCCACGCCCTCAGCATCGGGGTCGAGGTCCATACCTGTCAGTGCGGCCAGATGCTCCAGGGTTAGCCGCGCACGCACACGGAATCCTCCATCAGGCAACTCGACTACTTCTAGCTCCTCGGTGTCGTACTCATCGGCGATCTCGCCGACGATCTCCTCCAGAATGTCCTCGATCGTGACTAGCCCCGCCGTGCCTCCGAACTCGTCAACCACGATTGCCATGTGTTCGCGATCCGCCTGCATCTCGCGCAGCAGCTCGTCAGCCGGCTTGCTGTCTGGGACGAAGTGGGCTTTCCGCATCCTGGAGTCGATGCGCTCGCTGCGGTGCCCGTCTCTGTTCTCCAACATGCGCCCGACGAGGTCCTTCAGCAACACCACGCCCACGATTTCGTCGAGGCTCTCGCCCGCTACTGGGATCCGGGAGAACCCAGATCGAAGGCACAGTGACAAGCCTTGGGCAAGAGTTCTGGACCGTTCGATGAACACCATCTCGGTGCGGGGCACCATCACTTCCCGCGCGATCGTGCCGCCCAACTGGAACACCGACTGAATCATCTGACGCTCGTCGTCGGCGATCACGTCCGCGGCCCCGGCCGCGTCGACCATCTCCAGGAACTCGGCCTGCGATGCGAATGGGCCTTCACGGAAACCGCGCCCGGGGGTGATCGCATTGCCCAGCAGAATGAGCAGCGCGGTGATTGGCGACAGCAGCGCGACCAAGGCCCGCACTACAGGCGCCGCCCCGGCAGCCACACGCGCTGGATGCTGCCTGCCCACCGTGCGGGCAGAGACATCGAGCACAACGTAGGTGACAGCGGTCATGAACGCCGTGGCCACGATCAAGTTCCAAGCCGGGCTCCAGCTGGACCACTGCACGAGCCAGGCCGCGACGACGATCACCGCGGTCAGCATCGTGGCTGTGCGCGCCAGCAGCAAGGCGTTGACGCTACGGACGCGGTCGCGCACGAGATGGTCGACCCGGATAGCCGCCCGCTCGTGTGTCTTGCGCAACTCATCAACGCTGGCCTTGGACAGTCGCGAGATGGCGGTCTCGGCAGCGACTAGCAGCCATGACGCCACGACTAGGGCAACAGCCACGACAACGAGTACAAGTGGCTCGGGCATCACGACGTTCCCGCCGGGTCGCGCGCAGGATCGGTCACCGAGCGCTCGTAGGCGGCAACCAGCTCCGCCTGCCGTCCGAACATGGCTCGCCCCGCGGCTTGATCCGAATGGTCATGCCCCAGCAGGTGCAGCACGCCGTGAGTCAGAAGCACACGCATCTCCGCCTGGCAGTCTCCCGAGCGGGCCTGACGAGCGGCCACCGAAGGACACAGCACTACGTCTCCCAGCACTCCGGTCACTGCCGACTCGCCGACCGTTGGCTCGACGAGCTCATCCATCGGGAAGCTGAGAACATCCGTCGGACCGGGCTCGCCGAGCCACTCGCGATGCAACCGCTCCATCTCATCCTCGTCGACCAGCGCGATCGACAGCTCCGCGTCGGCGGACATGCCCAGCGCTGACATCAGGAACGTCGCGAGGCCGAGCAGATCCGCCTCGTCCACGGCGCCGGCGGCGTTGTTGCTCAGGTCGATCACCGGCGGGACCGATCCGTGCGGGCGGCAGGCTCGCGTCTGGCATCCCAGCGGCCGTAGGCGTCAACGATGCGCCCGACGAGCTCATGCCGGACAACGTCCCCGGAGTCCAGCCGGATGAAAGCCACTTCGCCCAGGCCCTTCAGAATCTCCTCGACAACGATCAGTCCTGACGGCATCCCGGTGGGCAGGTCGACCTGTGTCACGTCACCTGTGACGACCATCGTCGAGTTGAAGCCGAGCCGTGTCAGGAACATCTTCATCTGCTCCGCGGACGTATTTTGAGCCTCGTCGAGGATGATGAAAGCGTCGTTCAGCGACCTGCCACGCATGTAGGCCAGCGGGGCGACCTCGATGGTTCCGCTCGTGATGAGTCGCGGGATCGAGTCCGGGTCGATCATGTCGTGCAGGGCATCGTAGAGCGGCCGCAGGTAGGGATCGATCTTCTCGCTGAGGGTCCCAGGTAGGAATCCGAGGCGCTCCCCCGCTTCGACGGCCGGACGGGTCAAGATGATTCGGTTGACTTCCTTGCCTTGCAGAGCCTGAACGGCCTTGGCCACCGCCAGGTACGTCTTGCCGGTACCGGCCGGGCCAACAGCGAACGTGACAGTGTTCCGGTCTATCGCGTCGACGTAGTGTTTCTGGTTCTGCGTCTTCGGGCGAATCGTCTTGCCACGGTTGGACAATATGTTGGCCGTCAACACGGTGGATGGCAGCGCCCCGCCTCCCCGCAGCATCTCCAGGGAGCGCTCAACGGCCTCCGGAGTCAAGCCCTGACCTGTGCGCAGGACAGCGATCATCTCAGCGAACAGCAGCTCGACCAGGTGGACATCCTCGGCGTCGCCCGCCAGGCGGATCTCATTGCCCCTGGCTACGAAATCCACGCCTGGGAACGCCTGCTCCACAACCCGAAGCAGCGAGTCACGCACGCCCAGGACATTGACCATCGGCAGCGAGGATGGAACCACGACCGTGGATTCGGTGGACGTTTGACTCACCCTGGGGGCCACTTCATCTGGCGGCCCCCGAGCACATGAGCGTGAACGTGGTCGACGCTCTGACCTCCCGCTGACCCCGTATTGATCACGACACGGTATCCGCGTTCGTCCAGCCCTAAGTCGGCTGCGACCTTGGCTGCCAGACGCAGCAACTCCCCTGCCTGCGTCTCGTCCGCCGCGGTCAGGTCCGCGACGTTGGCATGGTGAGCGAGCGGTATCACCAGAACGTGCACTGGCGCCTTGGGGTCGATGTCGTGAAACGCGTAGAACTGATCATCCCGGTAGACGGGACTCGACGGGATCTCCCCGGCTCCAACGCGACAGAACAAACAGGCAGCCATTACCGAAACATACCGCCGATCGGCGTGGGATGGCTCCGCACGCAGCCGCCACGAGCGCACCTCACCGACCCGAGAAGGCGTCCTTGAGTCGGCCGAATATTCCCGCCTGGCGCTCAACCGGGACGGCGATTGGTTCGTCTTCCCCGCGGATCTTCGCAAGGTTCTCCAGCAAGCCGCGTTGCTCCACGTCCAGCCGGGTCGGCGTCACTACCTCGAGATGAACGACCAGATCGCCGCGACCCGACCGCCGAAGGTGCGGGACCCCCCGTCCTCTAATGGAACGTTCGTAGCCCGACTGGGTCCCGGTGGGGATCTGCAGCTCCTCGGTGCCGTCCAGAGTCGTCAGCGGGACCTGCGCCCCGAGCGCGGCGACAGTCATCGGAACAGACACCAGGCAGTGCAAGTCATCGGCC
>JAUYJT010000006.1 GCA_030700225.1 Candidatus Nanopelagicales bacterium
GCCCCCAGCTTCGGAAGACCCACCCAACTCAGCTACCGACATGACCCCCACCCCCATCCCCGCTTCGTAGAGGAAACCTGTACTAGAACACATGTTCTCACGGGGGTCCGACAATCAACGGCACACCACGCAGGCTGTGGACAACATCCCCGATGTCACGACCTGTGGACAACTCAAACGGGGACGACGGTAGTGGGCCGGTTCCGGGAATCGGTGGACGCTTGGCCAACGCCGCCACGCGGATCGCTAGTTCGGGGGGCGTCCAGCCGAGTCGCGTGCCTGCGATGCGGTTGAGACCGCATCTCCCAGGGGTCCGTCGAGCATCACGTCCCGGCGGAATCGCTGGCCGTACGCCCGCGCCGCACCCAGACCGGCAATGCTGGTTGACCGGGCGTCCGCGAGGGCGGAAGCCAGGGCTTCCGGCCAGGCCGCCTCATCCGCGCTCGGCCGAATGTGCGCTCTCGGATAGCCCGCCAGAATCCGCAGAGAATCGTGGTCGTCCGGCACGACTGCCGCGATCGGCAGCCCGGTGGCGACGTATTCGTAGACCTTGCTGGCGGTCATGAGCGAACCTCCCCCGCAGCCGAACACCAGCACCTGAGACTGCTCGTACGCATTGCTGGCGTCGACTCTCGGGAAAGCCCCCATAATGCGCACACCCTCCGCAGCGGCTTGGCGCAGCTGCTCGCGCTGCGGCGCGGCTTGATGCCGGTAGCCGAGTCCACCGTAAACGCGCAGCTCAGAGTCCGCGGGGATCGTGCGTCCCCGTGCCCCACGCCAGCCGCGCAGTAGGTGCTCCAACGGGAACAGTGCGTTCAGCGTCCCAACGTAGCCGAAGATGGGGGGGTCGCTAGATGGAGTCGCAAGAGTAGAAGGATCCAGATACTCAGGGTCCCAGCCGTTCTCAACGACCAGTATCCGGCTGGCCAGGTCCGGGTAGTCGCGCCGGTACAGCTCCGCGATCGGTGGGTTTACGAACCACGCGGCCACACATCGGGACGCGAGAGCTTCCCACCACGAGCGTCTGCGATCGAACTCAGGTTGAGGCTCGCCCGTGTACACCCAGTACAGGAACGAGTCTCGGTCATCCATCACGAACGGCACGCCCGCATGTGTGTTCAACGCCAATGACGCAGCAAACGACACGTATGGGTTGCCCGTCGCGATCGTTAGGTGGAACGAATTCTGACGGTGCAGGCGGATAGCCGAGCCGACAAGCCTGTCCCGCCAGCCTCCGTAGTGCTTCTCCGGAAAGAAGGCGCGCGAGGATTCCTCCGCATCCGCTGCCCAGCGTCTTCTGTCATTCGCCCGCAGCGCGGGCCATCGATTGACAATCGGGTCCTCCGCCATCGGGAACGTCACCCGGGCTGTCGTCACGCCCTGTGGCAGGCGGCGTTCCAGCTCCGCGTCCACACCCGTGCCGAGCTCGAAGAACTCCCGGTCGGCACTCAACACGGTGACCGAATGGCCCCGGGCCGCCAGCCACCGGGCGATCGCGACCGCGCGGTGCACTCCCGAAGCACGCGACGGCGGGAACGCCCACGCGACCAGGAGGACCCTCATGGCCGCACTGCCGTCTCGTCGAGGAACCGCTTCAGAACCCGAGCTGTGGCCCGCCCGTCGTGATGGTCACGGACGAAGCTGCGTCCAGCCGTCCGCAACGCCGGGAAACCAGGGTCGGCAAGGACCGCCGAAACCGTGGCGAACGGATCCGTACCGGCCGGAACCCAAGGTGGAAGCCATCGGGCTTGGCCTGCGGTGGCCGTAACGTTCGCGACCCAGACCCCGCCACCGATGATCCCGCTCAGAACTGGCAGGTCCGCGATCGGGCTGGCCCGCAGGTCGATCACCGCGTCAGCCGAAGACGCCGTCGGCAGACGGAGCAGCGGATCCAGGGAGTGAAGGTCGACGACCTGCGTCCCTGAGTCGTCCCACGCTTGGCCCGAGACCGCCTTGGAAACCGCTCGCGAGTCACTGTCAACAACGACGACAACCAGCCTGGCTCTTGGCCAACGCACTGCGCCTGTCGGCTTTAGCAGGCCCGAAGGGAGGGCTGCGGGAAGCCACGAGCAATCCTCAGTGACCATGTCGTGCCGCGTAGTGAACTGGCGGCCGGATTCAGGTCCCCCAATCTCAGGCTGGTCGCAAAGCCAGGCCCGAACCGTGTTCACAAGGGCTGCGGCAAGCCCCTCCGGTCCCGGCCAGTCCAACAGCGCGTGAGTCGCGGACTGTATCTGCCCCCGAGCGAGGCCAGTAGGTTCATCCTCGGACCAATCTGCCTGCGAGACCATGACGTCCGCCGGGAAGCCGGACTGACCAATCAAGACGCTCAGCGCCGCAACGTCGGCGTGGTATTCCAAAGCCCCGGCCATCGCAGCGGCGCGCCCGTCGAGGTTGACCCCACCGAGAACCAGTTGGCAAGGCCTCTCTTCCGGAGATGCCCGCAGAACAGCCTCAATCACGAATCGATCGTCGTATCTGCGTGCCCCCGCCGGTGTCAGGTCGATCGCCAGGCGATCCCGGACCGCGCGCTCCAAGTGGTCCAGATGCGCGAACCCCGCAACCCGCTCATCTCCAGCCAGCGCGCGCCGCGTGGCCCGAATCGCATCCTTGTCCAGAGCCAGCACGCTGCTAATCATCGGATCGGCGGCCAGTTTGCTGCGAATGGCGAGAGCGCCCGGTTCGTCGGGATGCGGAAGGCGGCGGCCTCCCCGGACGGCGCGTCGCACGGCACGGCGCCAGCGCTGCTTGGGGCGCGGATGCCGACGCACGGTGAGGATCTCGATCTTGGAGCCTGGCAGCCGCCGGACAACGTCTTCGGCAAGATCCGCCGATGCGCTCGTCAGGACCACGAGCACTGTTCCGTCCGGATCCCAGCCCTCCATCGGCATCCCGGGTCAGCCCCTTTCGATCGCCGATCCATCCCCCAGCGCGATCACTGTGGATCCCGGGAACGCACCCGGGTCAAGCGCCCCCCTGCCGTCGAGAATAGTCCGAGCGGGCACATCCGAGGGTTCAAGGCGCGAGTACTCGTCATGGTTGGCCTGGAGGATCGCCGCATCGACTGGGCCGCCCAGTACATAGGGCTCGAACCCAAGGTTTCTCAGCTCCGAGTCCGTGAACATCGGATCGTGGACCAGTGGGACGGCTCCGGCTCCCCTGAGCGCCGCGACCGTCGCGAAGACCCCGGAGAACGCGGTCTCCTTCACACCCCCGCGGTAGCTCGCGCCCAGCACGACGACGCGCTGACCGGACAGATCACCATGCACTCGAGTGAGCAAGTCCACCGCGTAGGCGGGCATCTGGGCGTTGGCCTTCCGGGCCGCGTCGACGATCGTCGCGGCCGGGTCATTCCAGAGGTAGAAGCGCGGATAGACCGGGATGCAGTGCCCACCGACGGCTATGCCAGGTGAGTGGATGTGACTGAAAGGCTGAGAGTTGCAGGCCTCAATCACCTTGGAGACGTCGATCCCGTTGGCATCAGCGAAGCGTGCGAACTGATTGGCAAGCCCGATGTTCACGTCCCGGTAGGTCGTCTCGGCCAGCTTCGCCAACTCCGCGGCCTCCGCCGTGCCCATGTCCCAGACACCGTTGGGGCGCTCCAGGTCCGGCCGGTCGTCGAAGTCCAGGACGGCTTGGTAGAACTCGATACCGCGTCGGGTGCTGTCGGGGTCGATCCCGCCCACGAGCTTCGGGTACCGGCGCAAGTCAGCGAAGACCCGGCCGGTGAAGACTCGTTCGGGCGAGAACACCAGGTGGAAGTCCAGCCCGGCCCGCAGCCCCGACCCCTTTTCGAGCATCGGACCAAAGCGGTCGCGCGTGGTGCCTACCGGGAGGGTCGTTTCGTATGAGACCAGAGTCCCGGGTCGCAATCCGGACGCGATGGCCTTCGTGGCGGCGTCCATCCAAGCGAAGTCGGGGATCCCCTCTTCGTCGACGAACAATGGCACGACCACGACTACTACATCCGCCCTCGAAACAGCCTCGGTCGTGTCCGTGGTGGCGGCCAACGCACCGCTGGCAACCACTTCGGCCAGGAACTCGTCCAGGTGAGCCTCACCGGGGAAGGGCGCCACACCCTTGTTGACCAGCGCGACGACTTCCGGGTTGACGTCCGCCCCAATAACCCGGTGCCCAGAACGGGCGAACTGCACAGCGAGCGGCAGGCCGATCTTGCCGAGGGCTACAACAGCGATGTTCATCGGACTCCTCTTCGCTCCAGGGCGTCCACGACTCGACCCGCTGCCTGACCGTCACCGTATAGATCCGGGTGCCGATCGGGAACAGGGGGATCGGACCAGGACGATTGGTTGCTCAGATCCGGATCCAAGCGGTTCCAGCCGGTTTCAAGTGTTTCCACCCACTCGGTCTCCGTACGAAGTGTCGTACAGGGAGTCCGGACCAGGTACGCCTCTTTCTGCAAGCCGCCGCTGTCGGTGACCACCGAGGCCGCGCTATTGATCGCGGCAATCATCTCCGGGTATCTATATGGGGCCACGGCCCTGAGGGCGCCGCCCGTCAGAGTGATGCCAAACTCCTCGCACCGAGCAACGAGCCGCGGGTGCGCGGCGAGTATGACAGGCGCCGACTGACTCCTCAGAGCGCTGACAATCGCACCAAGCCGATCAGGATCGTCGGTGTTCTCGGCCCGATGGACTGTCGAAACGATGTATGGCTCATCAACTGCAACCCCGTCAGGAAGTGATGGATCGCCGACGTCGCGCGCGACTCGAAGGCAGACGTCAGCCATCACGTCGCCGACCAGCTCGGTCCGGGCAGCCAGCCCTTCGGAAGCTAGGTGATGTGCTGCAAGCTCCGTGGGAGCGAGCAGGAGATCCGATGCATGGTCCGTCAACACACGATTGTGCTCCTCGGGCATGCGACGGTTGAACGACCTGAGCCCGGCCTCGAGGTGTGCCAGCGGCAGGTGGAGCTTCACGGCGACGATCGCTGCCGCCAGGGTTGAGTTCGTGTCCCCATAGGTCAGCACCCAGTCCGGGGCCAGCTCCTGTAGCACAGGTTCCAGGCGGATCATCATCTCGCCGGTTTGGACGCCGTGCGAAGCCGACCCAACTTCAAGGTTGCGGTCGGGCTCGGGAATGACTAGATCGGCGAAGAACGCCCCCGACATCCGCTCGTCGTAGTGCTGACCCGTGTGAACGATCCGGTGCTCGACTCCAGCGTCGCGCAATGCGACAGCCATCGGAGCCAGCTTCACGAACTGCGGACGCGCCCCAACCACGCTGATGACTCGCAAACCGCCTCCTGCCATCCGGGCTTGGACAGTCTACAAACCGGCGCCGCCGCTCCAGGCTCCGCGACGCCGCGTGAGGTA
>JAUYJT010000007.1 GCA_030700225.1 Candidatus Nanopelagicales bacterium
CGACCCCTTACCCCGGCCCAACACCTTCACCCGCAGAGGCGAAACACTGCCCGGCTCCCCCGACACCGCCGAAGTCTTCCCCGACCGCAACACCGCGCCCCGCGACCAAGCCACCGTCCGGCCCGCCGCGTTCACCAACACCAACCGGCCGCCCGACACGCGCCAACGCCCACCCGACACCCGGGCCGGAAGCACCCACCGGCCCCGATCCCGCGCCCGCGCCGCGAACGACAACACAACCCCCTGCGCCCCAGCACGCACCGAACCACGCCGAAACGCCACGGCGGAACCATCAACCCGGCCCCGGCCAAGCGCCAAACCCCGAGGCCCGGACAAACCGAGACGCGTACCCCGCCGCGCCACCCGAACCACCGGCCTACCCCGACCAGGGCGAGAAGCCACCGACACATCCAAAGGCGACGCCGCCGGCGTCAACCAGCCATCACCATCCCCATCACCCAAAACAAGATCAACATCACGCCACGAGCCCCCAGCCCGCAACCGCACCGGCCCCGGCGAGGACTCAGTAGTAAGCGACCCATCCGGACGCACCCACGTCAACGAATCCGCGGTCGTACGCGACCGAACCAACACTGGCCTACCAGACCGCGCCGCCTCAACAGATTCAGACAGAGACCCCCCCCCCAGCGGAATCGGGACCATCAAGATCGGGCTGCCCATCCTCAGCGGCGGCGGGCGAAGACACGCCCACGCCAGCAGCAGGCGGCGCCGACAACAACCCCACGACCAACGCCCCGCCGACCACAGCCAACAACAGCGGCAAACCACTCCACCGAGCCTGACTGGACATCCTGAACCTCCCCGTAACCGCGAATCACAAGAACAGACAGCGATCATTAGAACACGCGCGGACACCACCACCCGGCACCACCCAAGAAACGGCGTGTCCCCCACCGCCTCCACCGTCGCGGCCGCTCCCGACAAGCGCACCTCGAACCCCTCAGAAACACCCATCGCAACGGGCGCATCCTTCAGCAACGGCCGCATCTGGCGAGAACGGGCGCAACGAAACGGGGCCGGGGGGAGCCCACTCGAACGGTGGTTCCGCCCCCAGCCTGAATGAGGATGGGTCAACTCCCGATACCAGCGGCCCGCTGCCTCAACTGTCCACAGACGCCGAGAGCGTGGCGCGCAGCGGGCATGGACAGCGATGCCAGCCCGCAGCTCGGAGAGAACGACACTCTGGCTAGATTCGCGGACGACAGCCCGGTCCTTCGCCAGACCTCCGAAACTTCCTCCCAGGCGCGATCCACGGACACTTCCTGGCCTCCCAGAACAGGCACCGCGCCAAGCATCACGACCTGTCCGGATTCGAAGGTCTCGGCGATGGCGTCCGCTCGCTCGCTTTCCATGGCCATGTCGAACGACACCCCCGCGAAGCCCGCGTCCCGGGCGAGCTGGAACGGGAACCGGCCGCAGCAGTGCAGGATCACCGGCACGTCCAACGCGGTGATGCGGCGCAGAGCGGCGACCGCGCGCGACTCGTCGACGCTCGGATACCTTCCAAAGCCGCTGGCGGTGGGCAGGCTGCCCTCCAGCGCGAACGGCAGCGTCGGCTCGTCGATTTGCAGCGCTATCTGGCGCCCTCGCATCCGGTCGCGGATCCGGTCCACATGCCCTGACGCGGCCTCTGCCAAGCCGCAAGCAAGTTCATCCACTAGCCCTGCGTCTGACAACAGGAGGTTTCCCCGACGCGTCTCGACCCCAGCGGCGAAAGACCACGGCCCAGCCAGCTGGACCTTGTACCAGCCGGAGGAGCCGGAGAGAACCTCAGCGCCCCGGTCAATGTCCCCCGCGAGCCAGGCGGACGCCTGACGCATTACCGACGACGGGCCGCCAGATAGCCGCCAGCCGCTGGCGGAGGTCTCTAGTGACAGGTCCGAGGACAGGTCCGCTAGGAGGGCGCCGACTCTGCCTATCATCCCCGCACCAGGCCCGCGGCCTGGCAGCTCGGGCAAGTGAGGCAGGTCCACCAACTCTCCGGCGATCACGGCGGATGCCTCAGCCGGGTCCGTTCCAGGCATGGAACCGACTCCTGTCGCCGCTACTGGCAAAGCAGTTCGAGTTACAGCGTTGGAGTTCCCGTCGTCGCTCATGACCTCAACGCTATCGTCGGGCTGTGACGTGGCTCAGCCCGCTTGTGATCATCACAGCCAAGCACGACAACGTGGCCGATCTGCTGACGTCGACTCCGGCTCTTCCTGCCTGGTCCACGTACGCCGCGGTCGCGTTCGGGGCGCTGGCGGGCGCCGCGTTCGCCGCGAGGCGCGGATTCGATGTGATCGGCGTGCTGGGGCTCGCGGTGGCCCAGGGTATGGGAGGCCTGCTGCTAGAGGCGATCCTGCTGCAGACCGGCGAGCCGGCGGTACTCACCGATGGCCGGTACTTGCTGCTTGTCACTATCGCGGCCATGCTCGGCTTCTTCTTCGCCGGCTTGATCGCGCGCGTGCTTGAGGCAGCGGTCTTGCTGGACGCGCTGTCGCTCGGACTCCTATGCGGAATTGGCACCCACGCCGCGATGCGGTCCGGGCTTGACGACATTCCGTCGATCTTCATCGGCGTGTGCACCGCCGTGGGGGGCCTCGTACTGCGGGATATCCTGGCTGGCCAGGCCCCCCAGATCTTTCGTCCAGGGATCTTCATCTCGGTCGCTGCCCTGATAGGGGCGATCTTGTTCGTCGTCCTTGTCACGATCGGAGCGACGCTCGCCTTCGCGCAGGTGGCGACTCTCTTCGCCGTCACGATTCTGCGAATGCTCTCAATCCGTTTGCGCTGGCAGACCCGCGAAGCACACGACCTAAGCGACCGGGTTTGGCACCGATGGCAGCAGCCCGCGCCAACGACGGATGCCTCCACGGGGGCGCAGGATTCCGCCACGGGGGCGCAGGATCGAATGCCGTGACAGACACCGTCCTGGCGGTGCCGAGCCTGGTAACCACGCTGTCCATCACTGCCGGAGCGATCTCAGGCGCGCTTCACGCTAGATCCCGGCGCCTAGACATCACCGGCATAGCCCTCGTGGCCCTATGCACCGGGATCGGCGGTGGCGCCATCCGGGACGTCATCCTCGGGCAGGACGTGCCATTCTTCCTCGTCAGCAACGCCCTGGGCGTGGCTGCCGTTGGCGCGATCGCCGGGTACTTCTTCACCCGCATCGTTTCGCACTTGAACCCCGCGATCTTCACCGTGGACACACTCCTCATCGGGGTGTGGGTCGTGATCGGAGCGGAGAAAGCTCTCAACGAGCATTTGTCGGCCTCGGCGGCCGTGATGCTCGGGGTGATAACCGCGGTCGGGGGCGGTGTGCTCAGGGACGTGCTGTGCAGGGAAGTGCCGACAGCCTTGATGCCGGGACAGTGGGTAGCGGCATCAGCAATCGCGTCGGCCCTGGCCTTCGTTGGCGTTGATACCTGGACTGGTCAGCGAACACTGGCCACGGTACTAGCGATCGTGGTCGCCTCGGGGCTTCGCTTGGCCAGTGCCAAACGGGGCTGGGTCACGCCGGACGCCGTCACCGCGTCCCGGCGCATCCGGCAGTGGGTGCGGCTTGGCGGGGGCGATGGCGGGGAACCTAGTAAGTAGTCGTGCCCTGTCCCAGGACGACGTCACCGTCGTACAGCACACAGGACTGGCCGGCCGCTACCGCGTGCAGCGGTTCGAGCGCCCGGATCGAGAACGAATCCGCTGAGCATTGGACTACCTCGGCGTGAACCGCCCGTCCGTGCGCCCTTGTCTGCGCCAACACGCGCGAGCCACGCGCCGGACGGGGACCGCACCATACGGGACTCGAAGCGACCAGGCCGAAGGCGTCCAAGCGCTCTCGTGTCCCAACCTCGACGACACGGCTGGCCGGATCCACGCGCAACACGTATCGCGGATGGCCGGACGGGTCTGGTTCGGTGAGCCGCAGCCCGCGCCTTTGGCCGACGGTGAACCCGTACGTTCCGTCGTGGACGCCAACTTGACGTCCCGAATCCGCGTCCACTATCGGGCCAGGACGTACTCCCAGCCGGGCGCGAAGGAATCCGGCCGTGTCGCCATCGGGGATGAAACAGACGTCGGTACTGTCAGGCTTGCGCGCGACCAGAAGACCCAGCCGAGCGGCCTCATCGCGCACAGCCGACTTTGATGTACCGCCCAACGGAAATAGGCAGCGACGCAAGGTCTCGGCACCGAGCACGGCTAGAACGTACGACTGGTCCTTAGCGCCGTCGACGGCACGCCTGAGCCTCACGCCACCTTCACGAACCTCCAGTCGCGCGTAGTGCCCTGTAGCGATCGCGTCGAAGCCCAGTGCCCTGGCCCGTTCGAGCACGTGGGAGAACTTGATCCGCTCGTTGCACCGCAGGCATGGATTCGGCGTTCTTCCCGCCGCGTACTCTGCCACGAAGTCGTCGATGACCTCTGATCTGAACTCAGCCGAGACGTCCCACACGTAGAACGGGACCCCCGCTACGTCAGCGACCCGCTGTGCGTCGTGCGCGTCATCCAGGGAACAACAAGTCCTGGAGTCACTCACCGGCCAGCCCGAATCAACCCCGAGCGCCAGATGCACTGCCGTGACATCGTGTCCAGCCGCGACCAGTCGAGTCAGAGCGACGGCTGAGTCCACTCCCCCGGAAACCGCGGCCATTACGCGCATGTCAGTGGCTGCCGACGGCGACGCGCCCTTGACTGCGGGAGCCAGATACCGCGTCCGGCAATACCCGCAGCACGTCGGCGATGTCGCGGTCCGTCGAGGTCCAGCCGAGACTGAACCGAAGCGACTGGCTAGCCGCCTCCGGGCTGGCGCCCATAGCCAGCAGCACCCTGCTGGGCTGCGCCACACCGGCCGAGCAAGCCGAGCCAGCCGAGACCGCGATGCCTTCGGCGTCCAACAGCATGAGCATCGCGTCGCCCGGACACCCGGGGAAGGTCACATGTGCGATACCTGGGAGCCCTGTGGCCGAGGAGTTGACTACGGCGTCCGGAACGAGTCGCGTAATCCCCGAAGTCAGCTTGTCCCGCAGCTCGCGCATCCGCGAGCCGTGCGCATCGAGATTGTCGATGGCTTCTTGGAGTGCTACGGCCAATCCAGCCGCGCCGGGTACGTTGGATGTGCCTGCCCGCTGGCCTCGCTCCTGGCCTCCACCGCGAAGGATCGGGTCGATCTCGTTCGCGGCGACAACGGCACCAGTTCCAGGAGGCCCACCGAACTTGTGCCCGCTCAGTGACAGCGTGCCAGCCAGCCTCGGCGAGACCGGGACGGAGCCAACGGCCTGGACCGCGTCGCTGTGCAGCGGCACTCCCCTGTCACGGCACAAGGCCGAGATGGCGCTGATCGGCTGGATCGTCCCGACTTCGTTGTTAGCCCACATGACGGCTACTAGCGCTGTCGTGTTCGCCCGCTCGTCCAACACCGACTCAAGGTGATCAACATCTACAGTGCCGGATTGATCGCAGACGACGGTCTCCACGACTGCCCCGGCAAGAGTCAGCGACCGCACTGTCTCCGATACCGACTTGTGTTCGATCTCGGAGACGATCACCACTCGCCGTTCCGGTTCCCGCCTTCTGCGAGCCCGGTAGGTTCCAATGATGCCGAAGTTGTTCGACTCGGTTCCCCCCGATGTGAACACCACGTGGCGCGGGTCCACGCCTAGGCTGGCGGCGACCCTCTCGCGTGACTCTTCAAGCACCCGGCGCGCTGCGCGCCCATATGAGTGCGACGACGAAGCGTTACCGACTACATCGACCTGACTCAGCCACGCATCACGGGCAGCGGGCCGAACCGGCGTCGTCGCCGCGTGGTCAAGATAGGCCATCTGACAAGGGTAGCCCGGCGCCCCGAGGCCCGAGAAAACGTCAGCCCTTGCGCTTCTTGATCTCCTCAATCAGCTGAGGAACGACCTGGAAGAGGTCACCGACAACCCCGAAGTCGGCAAGCTCGAAGATCGGCGCCTCTTCGTCCTTGTTCACCGCGACGATGGTCTTGGCCGTTTGCATCCCCGCGCGGTGCTGGATCGCTCCCGAGATCCCGCACGCGATGTATAGCTGGGGAGCTACGGTCTTGCCGGTCTGACCCACCTGATACTGGTGCGGATACCAGCCCGCGTCGGTCGCGGCGCGGGATGCGCCAACAGCCCCGCCGAGCAGATCCGCCAGCTCCTCGATGAGCTTGAACCCGTCCTCGCTCCCCATCCCACGGCCACCAGCGACGACGACTGCGGCCTCTGCCAACTCAGGACGACTGCCCTGGGCCTCAACTACGCGCTCTGTGATCTTGGTTGATCGGTCCGAGTCGCTCAAGGTGACTGAAACGGGGACGACTGTGCCCGCCGCCGGCGCTGACTCGGGGGCAGTCGAGTTCGGGCTAATGGTCACAACGGGCGTCCCGACACCCACGCGCGACTGAACGGTCACGGCACCGCCGAATACGCTCTGGGTCGCTGTCAGATCAGGGCTGACGTCCACAGCGTCTGTGATGACGCCTGACCCGATCCGGACGGCGAGTCTTCCGGCGACTTCTTTGCCTTCAGGGCTCGAGGCGATCAGGACCGCGCCCGGCGGGTGCTGGGCGACCAGTTCGGCCAGCACCGCCACCTTGGGCGCGACGACGTGATCAGCCAGCTCAGCGGCATCGGCCACGTAGACCGTCTGCGCCCCGTACTCGGCCAACGGCGCCGCGTCGACGCCAGCTCCGATTACTACAGCCGACGGCTCACCAAGAGATCTCGCCAGAGTCAGCAGCTCCAGCGTCACCTTCTTGACGGCACCGTCCGCATGGTCCACGAGAACAAGAATTTCACTCATTTCAGCAATACCCTTCACGTTGCCTAAATGATCTTTTGCTCGGCCAGGTATCCAGCGGCTTTCGTGCCGCCATCACCCTCGTCGGCAACCTTGACACCGGCAGCCTTGGGCGGCCTCGCGGCGAAGCTGACAACTTCGCTCCGCTTTCCGGCCAAGCCGACGGCGCCCGCGTCCACGCCAAGGTCTGAGATGCCAACCGACTCAACGGTCTTCTTCTTCGCCGCCATGATGCCCTTGAACGACGGGTACCGCGGCTCGTTGATCTTCTCGACAACGCCCAGCACAGCCGGAAGGCTGGCCTCGACCTTGTCGTGGCCGTATTCGGTCACTCTATTGATCCGCAGAGTGCTTCCATCGATCTCCACGCTGCCAGCAGAGCTCATCTGCGGCCATTCGAGCTGCTCAGCCACCATGGCCGGGAGCACGGACATCCGGGCGTCAGTGGATTCGGAACCGAACATGATCAGGTCGAAGTCCTTGCCTCCCAGTGCCTTGGCCAGCACTAGGGAGGTCGCAACGGCGTCAGAACCGCGCAGACCGTCATCCACGATGTGGATCCCAGAGCCCGCGCCCATCTGCAGGGCCTTCCGGATGGTCTCCTGGGCCTTCTCCGGACCCATGCTGACGGCTACTACTTCACCGCCATTGGCTTCCACTAGTTTCAGGGCTTCCTCGACCGCGTACTCGTCAAGCTCGTTCATCACTCCATCGACTGACTCGCGATCGAGAGTGTTGTCGGGCTCGAGCAGCTTCTTCTCGGCCCAAGTGTCTGGGACCTGTTTTACGCAAACCGCAATCTTCATGGCCGTTCCACGACCTCCCAACAGACTCAGTCCGCCAACCCGGCAGGATCAGCCGGGGGCGACTCCCTCCGGCTCTGATCGGCAATGTTACCCACGGGTAGCCGAACCTGATCACCAGGCCCATCAAACCTCGCCGATGGCTGACCAGCATCGGCATGCCAGGTCCCGCGCCTTAGCATCCGGGGTCCCGCGCCTTAGCATCCGGGGGCCCGCGCCTTGGGATCCGGGGGCCCGCGGCTTCAAGCCTCACGCCGCGGGACTAGGGGTCCAGCGCGCGGGACCTACGCTTGACGGGTGACACAAGAGCTGCTGCTGACCGGGGAACGGACAGTCCCGGGCGTGGCTCTGGAGAACTACTGGTTCCGCAGACACGAAGCTGCCTATCAATGGGTCATCGACTCGTTCAACCTCGCGGGCGCGCTCGTCGTTGAGGCCGGATGCGGAGAAGGCTACGGTGCGGCCGCGCTATGCGGGGCCGGCGCCAATGTCCTCGCCGTCGACGACGACCCTGCCACCGCAGAGCACGCCAACGTTCACTACCCACAGGTCCGTGTGGCGCAGGCCAATCTCGTCCAACTGCCGCTGCCGGATGCCAGCGTTGGCTTCATCGTGTCGATGCAGGTCATCGAGCACCTTTGGGACGTCAGGGCCTTTCTGCGTGAGTGTCACCGCGTCCTGGCCCCGGCGGGCACACTCATCGTGTCCACGCCGAACCGAATCACCTTCTCCCCCGACTTGGGGCGCCACGAGCCACCCGTCAACCCGTTCCATCGCGAGGAGTTCGATGCGGGTCAACTCAGGGACCTAGTGTCAGGCGAGGGGTTCGACGTGACAGCGATCGCAGGGCTCCAGCACGGTCCGCGGCTGCTCGCGGCGGAACGCGCCAGCGGCTCGCTCGTTCAGCGCCAGATCGACGCCATACTGTCTGGCGACACCTGGCCGACTCTGCTCAAACAGGAAGTCGCCCAAGTCACCAGCGGGGATTTCACTATCGGTCCAGTGATCCCCGAGGAGGCCCTCGACCTGATAGTCACGGCCCGTCGGAGATCGCCGTGACCGATCAGCCTGTTGGCACCTTCTGCCTAGTTCTGCACACCCACCTGCCGTGGCTCGTCGGGCACGGCTCGTGGCCGGTCGGGGAAGAGTGGCTGCATCAGGCCTGGTCGGGCTCCTACGCTCCGCTCTTTGACCTGCTGGAACGGCTCGCCGAGAGGGGCCGCGGCGACCTCGTGACGTTGGGCGTGACTCCGATCCTCGCCGCCCAACTGGACGACCCCCGGTGCCTCCAGGCTCAGCACACGTGGCTATCCGACTGGTACTGGCGCGCGGTGGGCCTAAGCCGGAACCGGGACCAGAACAAGCGGGCTCTGGGCGACTGGGAGGCCGAACGGGCTAGCGAAGCTCTCGCCAGATTCGAAAGGGACTGGAGCCATGGCGGCTCCCCGGTCCTGAGGCGGCTCATCGACTCCGGGACAGTCGAGTTGCTGACAGGACCGGCCACACATCCGTTCCTACCTCTGGTCCGACCCGAAGTCGCCAGCTTCGCCCTGTCCACAGGCTTGGATGACGCCACGATCAGGTTCGGCAGTCGCCCTGGCGGCATGTGGGCTCCCGAGTGCGGCTACCGGCCCGGCCTGGCTGACTTGTACTCCGACATGGGGATTACCCATTTCGTCATGGATGGCCCGAGCTTGCGCCACGTCGGAGCCGGAACGGAGCTGGCCCATCCCATAGCCGACACCGGCGTAATCGCGTTCGGACGCGACCTGGATGTCACATACCGTGTCTGGTCACCGCGCCGTGGATACCCGGGCGGCCGTTGGTACAGGGACTTCCACACGTTTGACCATCAGTGGGGGTTCCGCCACAGTCGGGTCACCAGCACCAGGACCGCTCCAGACGACAAGGCGCCATACAGTCCGTCCCGCGCGGCAGCGGCCGTCGAGGCTGACGCGATTGACTTCGTCCGAACCGTCCGGAACCGCCTGCGAGTCATCCGGGACGCCAACGGCGGGCGCGCTGGTCTGACTGTTGCCGCCTACGACACCGAACTCTTCGGACATTGGTGGGCCGAGGGACCGCAGTGGCTTGAAAGAGTGCTCGAACTGCTTCCCGAAGCGGGCGTGCGGGTCACAACACTTCGCGGCGCTCTGTCACACGGTCTGATCGGCGAGCCAATCGACCCTGAGTCCGGATCCTGGGGCGCTGACAAGGATTGGCATATCTGGGATGGCGAGATGGTCCACTCGATGGTGGCCGACAACAACACCGCGCAAGGCCGCGCGCTTGACCTGCTGAAGAGGCTCGACGCCAGCCCGGGCCGAACCGGAGCCGCGGATCAGCTCATCCGCGACCTGCTCCTGGCCCTGGGCAGCGACTGGGCTTTCATGTCCAGCCACGGCTCCGCGTCGCAGTACGCCAGGGACCGACACGCAGGCCATCACGCCGACTTCGCCGCGCTGGCGGACCTAGTTGACGACGTCGGCTGGGATGATCCGGCGACGAAGGTCCTAAGCGACCGTCAGCGTGTGGCCGACGGGCCCTTCGGCCACTTGAACGCACAGCTTCTCGCATAGGCTTCGGACGGTGCGCGTCCTCCACCTGTCCTGGGAATACCCTCCGCTCGTCTACGGCGGGCTGGGGCGGCACGTCGAGGCGCTCGCGCGCGCTCAAGCTGCCGCGGGCTTCGAAGTCACTGTGGTCACCCAAACGGAGGGGCCACCCGCGCGGGAGACCGTGGAAGGTGTACGCGTCATCAGAGTGCCGCGGGACTTGCCGTCGCTTCCGTTCGACGAGGCGAACTTGCTCGCATGGGTCGCTGGGCTGGAGCTCGCACTCACGCGAGCAGTGGTCGACATGGCGAAGGACTGGCAGCCAGACGTGGTCCATGCTCACGATTGGGTAGTGGCTCACACGGCGGTCACGTCGCGGGCACTCCTCAACGTGCCAGTCGTGGCCACGTTCCACGCCACGGAGGCAGGACGTCACCAGGGTTGGCTGCCATCACCGCTGTCGCGCGCCATCTACTCCGTGGAGTGGTGGCTCGCGCACGAATCCACGAGTCTGATCACCTGCTCTGAGCACATGCGCTGGGAAACCGACCGTCTCTTCGGGGTAGGCGTGGACAAGGTGTCGGTCATCCCCAACGGGATTGACCGACGGGTCTGGAGCACCACACCGCAAGCGGTGGAACGGATGCGCGCACGCTACGGCGGCAGCGGACCGCTGCTGATCTCCACAGCCAGGCTGGAGTGGGAGAAGGGCATACACACCCTGCTGGACGCGATGGTCGACCTACGCAGGAGCGTGCCCGGCATTCGACTCGTGATCGCCGGCCGGGGCGGCAAAGAGGCGGATCTGCGCGAACAGGCTCAACGGCTGCGTCTCGGCCGTGCGGCTACCTTCTTGGGTTGGCTGCCCGAGCCTGACCTCCACGCGATCGTGGCGGCCGCTGATGTCGCGATCGTACCCAGCATCTACGAGCCGTTCGGCCTCGTCGCCCTTGAGGCCGCGGCACTGGGAACCCCAGCGGTCGTCGCCGACACAGGCGGCTTGGCGGAGTTCGCCGACGCCGGGAGAGTAGCTGTCACGTTCAAGCCCGGTGACGCCAGTTCGCTGGCCGCAGCCGTGCGCGATCTGCTAGCCGACCCAGAATCGGCACAGCTGCGCGAGCAGGCAGCGGATGAGGCCCTCTCCGCGAAGTACTCCTGGGATCTCATCGCCCAACTCGCCAAGGAGACCTACGAGTCAGCCAAAGCCCGCGAGCCCGAGTCAGCGGGAAGGGTTACGGCCGCTCCTCCACCCGCGCCTTCGGGCAATCTGCTGCGATCGCCGAAGGACTCCTGAGCATCGAAGGACTGACCGCCGACCCGGAAGGGGCCTGGAGCATCGGCCCCGGAAGTCACTGCTTCCACCGCATGGGCAGTTTTCCGCGCGATGTCCGCCAACGCTTCACGCTTCGCCGCGTCGCCCTCGTACATATGCACGCGGTTCTTCAGGATCCGGGCAGGAACGCCGCCGACGATGCTCATCGCCGGGACTGACCCCCGCACTACCGCGTGCGCGGCCACTACGGACCCACTCCCTATGCACGATGCCCGCAGCACCGTGGCCTTGGTACCGATCCAAACATCCGCGCCGATGCGAACCGGGGTCTTGACTATGCCCTGGTCCTTGATGGGAACTTGGATGTCCGCCACGACATGATCGAAGTCGCAAACGTAGACCCAGTCGGCCACTATCGCCCCGGCTCCGATCTCTATGTCCAGGAAGCAGTTGATCGTGTTGTCGCGTCCGAACACGCACTTGTCTCCGACTGTGAGGACACCCTCGTGGCACCTCAGACGGTTGTCTTCGCCGATGTGCACCCACCGTCCCAGGACCATTTGGCCGTAGCCCCGACGGGCTGTCACTTCTACGCGCCGCCCCAGGAACACGAAGCCGCGCGTGATGATGTGAGGGTTGCGGACTTTGAACCAGAAGAACCGCCAGTACCTCAGCAGATACCACGGAGTCCACGCACGGTTGCGGACGATCCAGCGAAGAGATGCCCAGGTGACGAACTTCGCTTGGCGCGGATCCGCGTTCCGCCCTGACGGCACCACGTCAGCCTCCGAACTTCGCGCCAGCGACGGAAACGTTGTAGAACAGCGCACTGGGAACGACGCGCGTCCACAACCGTTCGTCGATCCAATTCAGACTCCCCCAACCCAGGTAGGCGAACTGGTACCAGCGCCAGCCCAGCGATTCTGGACGCACGGCGGTCTCGAACGTACGGACCGGCCAGCCGAACCAGGATGCCGTGAACTCACTGGGGGATGTGTCCACGTCGACGGCGCCACATCGAACGCACAGGTCGACGAGCTCACCCGGATCGAACGTGTGGACGTCGACCGCAGCTTCCAGAGCGGATTCCCACTCGAACGCCGCGACTTCCGCCGGCGCCCGCCCGTAGCGGTTTCGCCATGCGGGCACCCTGTCCAGTAGCTTCGTCGCGGACCAGGTCGCACGAGACAGGCGTTGCGCCAAGTAGCCTCCGCGCTGGGTCGGTTCCCCGGTGAAGACGAAGCGTCCCCCGGGCCGCAGGACTCGCAGTACTTCTCGAAGGGCGGAGTCCAGATCGGGTATGTGATGCAGGACCGCGTGCCCGCAGACCAGGTCGAACGAATCGTCATCGAACGGCAGAGCTTCAGCATCAGCGACCCTCCCGTCGAGGCGCATTCCGAGTGCGCGGCCGTTGCGCAACGCGACATCGACCATGCCCGGCGATAGGTCGGTAACCACGGCCCGGTCGATGATGCCCGCCGAGATCAGGTTGAGCGTGAAGAACCCCGTTCCCGCCCCGATCTCCAGCGACCGCGCGAACGGAAGGTCCATCCGACCCGCGACCTGCTCGAATCTCCTGCGCGCGTATTCGATGCAGCGTTCGTCGTAGGAGATGCCCCACTTGTCGTCATAGGAAGCGGCTTCCCAGTCGTGGTAGAGGACATTGGCCAGCTTCGGGTCCCGCCAGGCGCGCCGGAACTCATCCTCGTCCACCCGGCCACCAGCGCCGACTGGGCGACTATCGCTGACTTGGCTGCTCATGCCCCTTCGAACTCCGCCTTGCCCGGACCCTTATCGATGAACGACCGCATGCCCTCGGCCCGGTCCTGTGTGGCGAACAGGGCCGCGAACTGCACCCTCTCGATGCCTAGTCCGGTATCCAGATCGGTGTCCAGTCCGGCGTCGATGGCCTCCTTCGCTGCCCGGAGAGCGTATGCCGGACCGGAGGCGAAGGTACTGGCCCAGGCGAGCGCCTCGTCGTAGACATCGTCCGGAGCGACGACCCGATCGACTAGCCCGATCCGATGAGCCTCCTGGGCGTCAGCGAACCGGCCGCTGAAGATCAGATCCTTGGCGCGGGACGGGCCTACCAGCCGGGACAAGCGCTGAGTCCCACCAGCTCCCGGGATGACTCCGAGCAGGATCTCTGGCTGCCCCATGCGCGCGTTGTCACCACAGATGCGCAGGTCACAGCACATGGCGAGCTCGCACCCGCCGCCCAGCGCGTAGCCGGTGATAGCGGCGATCGAGGGCTTCGGGATGCGTGCCACTGCCGCGAAGCAGTCAGTCAGGTCCACGGAATGGTCCACAGCGTCTGTGTAGGACCAGTCAGCCATCTCCTTCACATCGGCACCCGCGGCGAAGACCTTCGGCCCGCCGTAGACGATGACCGCTCGGATGTCGCTCCGCGCGGCGGCTTCGAGCGATGCCTCACGGATCTCGCGTTGCACTTGGGTACTCAATGCGTTCATGGGCGGCCGGTCCAACCGGATCGTCCCGACCCCTTCGCCAACTTCCAGGCGCACGAACTGGCCCACGCGAACCCCAATCTCCCCGATCGGTCTGGCCAAGGTTACGTCGGCGCTGGCCACGGCGCCAAGCTCTGCTCCCAGTCCCGCATCCCCAGAAGCGGCTGCTCCGGAAAGAAACACCCGTTACGCAAGGAAACGACCGTTGCAACGGTCGCGCCTGTACCCCAACGGGCGCGTTTGTGGGAACGGCAGTTTCTTGGTGCGTTTCGCCTCCGCCCGCATTCGGGGATCTGCCCGATCGCTGACCAGTTCTCCGATAGCGTCAGGACCGGGCTGCCAGACAGCCCTCGGGACCTGTCCAACACGAGGCATCAATGTCCGAAAACACGGCCTGGCCGGGGCACGCCGCCCCGCTCGGAGTAACTCACGACGGGCTCGGGGTTAACGTCGCCGTCTGGTCCGATGGAGCCGAATCTGTCGAGTTCTGCGTGTTCGACGCCAACGGGGCAGAGCGCCGATTCCAGCTTGCGGAGCACACGTTCCACGTCTTCCACGGCTACATCCCCGGTGTGGACCCGGGCGCACAGTACGGCTTCCGCGTCAACGGCCCTTGGGACCCGGCGCGCGGTCTGAGGTACAACCCGGCGAAGCTACTGATCGACCCGTATGCCAAAGCGATAACCGGAATCCTGCGGGACCACCCAGCCGCCTTCGGAAGCATCGGCGATGACCTGACCCGCAACGACGAGGACTCAGCCCCCTACGTACCTCGCTCGGTGATCACGTCCGACGGGTTCGACTGGAACGGTGACCGTCCGCCGCACACGAGCTGGGACGACACGATCATCTACGAAACCCACGTGAAGGGATTGACAGCCCGCCACCCGAAGGTTCCCCAGGAGCTGCGCGGGACTTACGCCGCGATGGCCCACCCCGCGGTTGTCGATCACCTCGTCGACCTGGGCGTAACAGCCGTCGAACTGCTGCCCATCCACCACTTCGTGCCGGAGACTCCGCTGGTATCGAGGGGCCTGACCAACTACTGGGGCTACAACTCCATCGGCTACTTCGCGCCCCACGCGGGCTACTCGGCATCCGGCACCCTGGGCCAGCAGGTCGGCGAGTTCCAGGGGATGGTCAAGGCACTGCACACGGCCGGCCTGGAAGTCATCCTCGACGTGGTCTATAACCACACGGCGGAGGGCAACGAGAATGGCCCGACCCTCGCTTTCCGGGGACTGGACAACGACGACTACTACAGGCTCTACGACGGCGGCCGCCTCTACACCGACTACACCGGATGCGGAAACACCCTGAATGCCGCCAAACCTCACGTCCTGCAGCTAATCACTGACTCCCTGCGCTACTGGGTCCAGGAGATGCACGTCGACGGATTCCGCTTCGACCTCGCGAGCGCCCTGGCCCGCTCCTTCCACGACGTCGACATGCTTGGGGCGTTTCTGGCCACAGTCCAGCAGGATCCGGTGCTGCGGGAAGTCAAGCTCATCGCGGAGCCGTGGGACATCGGGGCGGGGGGGTACCAAGTTGGCGAGTTCCCCCCTCTGTGGACCGAGTGGAACGACAAGTACCGCGACTGCATCCGTGACTTCTGGCGGGGACAGGTTGGCGCGGGTGAACTGGGTTGGAGGCTGACGGGGTCCGCCGACCTGTACCTGTCTGAAGGTCGGCGTCCGTTCGCCTCCATCAACTTCGTCACCGCGCACGACGGCTTCACCATGCGCGATCTGGTCACTTACGAGCAGAAGCACAACGAGGCCAACGGCGAGGACAACCGCGACGGCAACAACGACAACCGCAGCGGCAACTACGGAGCTGAAGGCGAGACCGACGACCCGGAGACCAACCGCATCAGGCATAGCCAAGTACGCAACCTGTTCGCGACCCTGTTGCTCTCCACGGGGGTGCCCATGATCACGATGGGCGACGAACTCGGTCGCACTCAAGGCGGCAACAACAACGCCTACTGCCAGGACAACGAGATCTCGTGGATGGCTTGGGATCTGGCGGACTGGCAGAAGGATCTGCTCCGCTTCGCCAGCTCCGTCGTCAAGCTGCGTCGGGATCACCCGGTCTTCCGGCAGCGCTACTTCTTCCGGGGCCGTGCCGTAACGGATGAAGGACAAAAGGATCTGGCCTGGATCGGGCCGCACGGCCAGGAGATGTCCGACGACGAGTGGAACGACTCCGGGACCCGGACCGTCGGCATGTTCCTGTCAGGTGCGTTGCGGTCCCGCGACCACTGGGGCAGACCTGTGCTCGACTCGTCTTTCCTGACGCTGCTGCACGCCGGTGACGAACCCGTCGACTTCGTTCTGCCTGGCCAGCCCTGCGGCCAGCGCTACAGGCGCGTCGTTGACACCTCGTGCGAGGAACCAGAACCCGAGCCGAGGGTCCAGCAGGCCGCCGACACGGTGTCGATGCGGCCAAGGACCTTGATGGTCTTCGAGGTCATCGACTAGCGGACTGGCCTGGCCATTCCGTGACCTGGAACGCGAAGCGCGGGGTGAGCTGATTTCATCTCGCGCATCAGCGACGCGTGCGTGATCTACTTGATCCGCCGGGCCACCTCGGCCCGGCGGATGAGTACACAACGGAGGGAGAACCAGGATGGACTTCGCGTGGAGGGCGGCTGCAGCAGCCAGCAGCTCAATAGTGCTGAGTTTGGGATTGATGACGGCCGCGCTGGGGCAGCCGACTGAGGAAGTCGCTGCGGCGGCAGCTGCCGTGTCGGCATCGAATCAAGACTTCGGGAATCCTTTGCATCTGGGCAAGAAACGTGCCAGGAAACTGCAACGGGCCATCGACCGTCAGCTTGAGAAGGCGCCGGGCTGAACGCAAATCAGCCAGTACGAAGTGAGTTGGAACGGCGGCGACGTCATGATGAGGTTCCCAGGAAGGCCCCACGGGAAGACACTCCGAATGTCGAAAGCAGCCCGTGATCTCGTGGGGATGCCCAAGCCTGAACGCCTGAAGGGATCACCGAACTCGTGTCCCTGGAGCCCCCTCTGGGGGGACGACTGGTACTGCTTCTACAGGCACGCGGACTGGAACGGCCGTATGCTCCAGTTCAAGGACACGAACTGCCCCTTCATGTCCTTCAGCAAGTATCAGTTCGGGGGCGAGACGAGCAGCTGGGCCAATCACAAGGAGTGGAAGATTCGCGTCTTCTCCAGCTGGACGGCAGAAAAGGGAACCCGTCTGTGGACCGAGCCGAAGACAAGCGACAGCAACTGGGTTGGCAAGAAGAACAACGACAAAGCCCGGAGCTTCCAGGTTCTGAAATGCACCTAGCCGCTTCTGAGCTGGTCCCAGCCGTCAGCCAGAGGGGAGGATCTCAAGCAGCTCGTAGCCGAGAACCGCTGGCACTTCCAGATTGATCTCATCGAGCGGTTCGGTGAGCGTTTCCTCGTGGGCCAGTAGGTATCCCGTCGCCGGGTCAAAGATCAGGGTGTCAATGCCGCCCTTCCCTCCATGCCTCGACCAGACCGAAACCGCCAGGCCAACCCGCCCGAAACGATCAGTGGTAGTGCTGGCTTCCACGCCCTTCGCCTCCGCGACCAGCCGCAGGAGGGCCGCGCGAACCGCCGGAGTCGGCGCCTGCTCGAAGTACAGGTCAGCGATGGACACAAACAGCTCCGCTGTCCCCTGCTCTCCGATCGGGTGAGACTCAGAAAGCTGACGGAGAAGCTGATCGGGGTCAGAGGACAGCTCGTAGTCATAGATCGGCCCGTCGACCCCAAGGGGGTACTCGGTGACCTCAACCGGAGCCACGACAGGTTCCATCCGGCCGCTCGCCACCTCGCTGCTCTCTACCTCGACGAAGTTGATGTACCAGCCCGTCCGCTTCACGGTGCCCCGATTCGGGATCTCGGCTGGCAGAGCAGCCACCTTGTCGGCGAGTTCATCTATGGCGGCTCGGTCGGCGCCGTGCCCCTTGATCGGGGAGTAGGTCAGCATTGACGGCAGTTCAGCATTCGCCACCGTGCCCGACTGCGAAGGCAGCAGTTGTCCACCAACGAGGAGAACGGCGGCTATCGCCGCCGCAGCTGACAACAGCACGGCGGGGCGAGGCCACCGTCCGCGCCCTGCTAGGGCGTGAGTAGTCATGATCCGCCGCATTCGCGCTTCCTGGTCGACACCGCAAGCCTCTTGCGCGATGGGCTCGGGGTTTGTCGCCCGCAACAGGCTCATCAAGTTGTCACTCATGACTCATCTCCTACGTGGTTGAAAGGCTATGGGGAGTCTGGATCGGTTCACGTGGCCCGTTGTGTTGCTCCCAGACCACCTTGAATCGATGCCGGGCTCGATGTACACGGGTGCGAGCCGCGCCCTCAGCGCATCCGAGGTACACAGCCAGCTGGGCTGGACTCAGGTCCTCCCACGCCACGAGCAGAAGCACCTCACGGTCCGCTTCGGACATCCCACGCAGCACTGTGGAGACGAGCGAGACCGTCTCCACAGCATCCAGCGAGGGGTCCAGATGATCAACAGATGGCTGTAGCAGGCAGATGCGATCGAACAGGGCGCTTTGCCGACGCTGACTGCGCCGCCAGTTCGACACAGAATGCGCTGACGTCGCATACAGCCAGGGAAGTTCATCCTCCAGACGGAGATTGGGTTTCTTGTGCCAGGCGACGGTGAATGTGTCAGTCACGACCTCGTCAGCCCCATCAAGTCCGACCCTGCGCCTCGCGTAGGCGGTCACCGCCCCACACCGCCGCCGGTATAGATCCTCAAACCAATCTGCCGATCGTCGTCTCACCGCGCTCCTCCCCCACCAACAGTGTCAGCGCTCGACATTCGACGGCCATCGCCAGTATCCCACCAATTCGGCTCACACCCTGTATATGTCCAGCGAGCGACCATTCGTTACTGGAGCCCCCCAAGACACTGGGCTCGGCGATACCCAGCGGACCCGGGCACAGGCGCGCACCGACGACCCGCAGGACCGACCGGGACCGACCGGGACCGACCGCAGAATGAACAGCCTGGACAAGGACAACGCGTGAAACTGGTGAGGCCGACCCGTCAGCGCAGGTCTCCCTCGGACATCCGTTCTGGCCGCGGCGGCAGGCCCACCAGGCCCATTTCGGCATCGGATACCAGACCGGGGTGGCGTGGCACGATTCGGACCGTGTATCCGAAGGGACCCGATCGGTCCAGCGGAATGCTGCCCTCGAACAGCCACCTGTTGCCCTCGTAGCTCTCCACGGGAGCCAGGTCGGTCGTCCGAGTGTCGCCCAGGGCGTCGGATGCGTCAGCGCGGCCGTGGATGGCTTCCACCGCGACATCTTCGCTGCCTAGCTCACCCAGCGCCGCGTAGACCCGTACGAACAGAACGTCGCCGATCGACGGCTCGTCCCCGATTCCCGCGGTCTCGACGTGCTCCAAAGCAACCCCGGTCCAATCCCGGCGGACGCGCTCCTTCCACGCCGCGATCTCACGGGCGAACCGGAAGTCATCAGCCGCGTTTTGGGCCGACGATTCGGCTGCGGGCCGGTACAGCTTCTGGACGTAGTCGCGCACCATGCGGCTTGCCAGGACCTTCGGCCCGGTGAACTGCAGGGTCTTCCGGACCATCTCGATCCACCGCGCGGGCAGCCCATCGGCACCCACGTCGTAGAAGCAGGCCGCGACGCGATCCTCAATCAGCTCGTACAGGGCACTGGCTTCGATGTCGTCGCGCCGGTCGGGGTCTTCGACACCATCGGCCGTGGGAATCGCCCAACCGTTCTCATGATCGAACCACTCGTCCCACCAGCCGTCGAGGACGGACAGGTTGAGGGCGCCGTTCAGCGCGGCCTTCATCCCTGATGTTCCGCATGCCTCAAGCGGACGCAACGGGTTGTTCAGCCACACGTCGCATCCCGGATACAGGACAGCTGCCATGTTCATGTCGTAGTTGGGCAGGAACACGATTCGATGTCGGACATCAGGATCGTCCGTGAACCGAACCAGTTCCTGGATGAGCCGCTTGCCGCCGTCATCAGCCGGGTGTGCCTTGCCGGCGATCACGAACTGCACCGGACGTTCAGGGTCGAGCAGCAACGCCTTCAAGCGGTCCGGATCGCGCAGCATCAGGGTGAGCCGCTTGTACGAAGGCACCCGACGAGCGAACCCGATCGTCAGGATGTTCGGATCAAGTACGTCATCAACCCAGCCGAGCTCAGCCGGGCTGGCTCCACGCTGAGTCCATGACTCGCGCAGCCTCTCCCTGGCGTCGGTCACGAGGCGGTTGCGCAACTTCAGTTTGGTGCTCCAGATGTCCTCGCCAGGAATGTCCGCGATCGACTCCCAGCCCTTGGCCTCCTCGACCAAACGTTCTCTAGTGGCCCGGCTCGCCAACTCCCAGACCTCACGCGACACCCACGTCGGTGCGTGAACACCATTCGTGATTGAACTGATCGGCACTTCCTCCGGATCGAAGCCCTCCCACAGCCCAGCGAACATGCCGCGGCTGACCCGCCCGTGCAGCTCGCTGACACCGTTCGCGCGCTGAGCCAGTCGCAGACCCATGACGGCCATGTTGAACACATCTGGGTCGCCACCCTCGTAGGTCTCCTCCCCCAGCGCTAGCACCCGGTCCAGGGGCAAACCCGGCAACGCCCGATCGTCCCCGAAGTACTGCAGGATCAGGTCCACAGGGAACCTGTCGATCCCGGCCGGAACTGGGGTGTGGGTCGTGAACACGGTTCCAGCGCGCACGGCTTCGCGGGCCTGATCGAACGAGAAGTCCCCCCGCTCCATCAACTCCCTGGTCCGCTCCAGCCCCTGGAATCCGGCATGGCCTTCGTTGGTGTGGAAGACATCAGGCTCGGCGAATCCAGTGATCCTGCTGTACGCACGGATCGCCCGGACACCGCCGATCCCCAGCATCATCTCCTGCAGGAGCCGGTGCTCCGATCCCCCTCCGTACAGCCGGTCGGTCACTTCCCTGTCAGCCGACGTGTTCTCCTCAATGTCGCAATCCAGCAGCAGCAGAGGCACCCGCCCGACTTCGGCCAAACGTATGTGAGCCGCCACGTGCCGGTCGGCAGGCAGATCGATAACGATTGTCGCCGGTCGTCCGTCCTGCTCCCGAACGAGCGACACGGGCAAGTTGTGGGGATCCAACAACGGGTACCGTTCCATCTGCCACCCCTCGGCCGACAGCGATTGCGCGAAGTACCCCGAGCGGTAGAACAGCCCGACTCCGACTATCGGAACGCCGAGATCGGAAGCGGCCTTGAGGTGATCGCCGGCGAGTATCCCCAGACCTCCTGAGTACTGCGGAAGCGCGGCGGTGATGCCGAATTCCGGGGAGAAGTAGCCGATCGCCGCGGGCTTCGCGCCAGACAAGCGCTGGTACCACAGGTTCCCTGTCAGGTAGTCCTGAAGGTCGGCGCGCACTCGATTGGCCCACGCCACGAAGTCGTCGTCGCGCGCCAGGGTCTCCCAGCGTTCCGGTGGGACTTCCCCAAGCAACCGCATCGGATCGCAGTCGACGCTCTGCCAGATCTCGGGGTCGACCGCCTCAAACAACTGCCTGGTCGGTTCGTTCCATGACCAACGCAGGTTGCGAGCCAGTTCGCTGAGGCAGCGCAATGGCTCTGGCAAGACGACGTGGACTGTAAAGCGGCGGAAAGCTCTCACGCCGGACACCGTATCGGGATCGTGGACCGTTGCCTGAGTTTCATCTAATCTCATCAGGCAGCCTCTCCTTGCGAAGGGGCGCTCCCCGTCTGATCCAGCGGTTGCTGGTGCGGGGTTGACGCTTCGTCGGCTCCTGCCCCGGCTGCTCGCGCAGTCTGGGTCTTCTGGTTGCTCCCCCACTCGCTGCGCTCGCGGGTGGTACCCCCTCCACGTCCAGTGGCCGGGGCACTCCCGGCCTTAGGGGTATCCCCTTTGGGGAAGGGGTACCCTTCCCCTTCTCGCTTCGCGAGGGAGGAGACCCCTAACTTTGCGGGGGAGACCGTTTCCAGCAGCTGCTGTTCGCCGGTCCGGGCGATGTTGATCGCGGCGTTGAGATCGCGGTCGATCACGATGCCGCATTGTTCACATTCATAAGTGCGTTCAGCCAGGGACAGTTTGGCTTTCACCGCCCCGCAACCTGAACACGTCTTCGAACTCGGATACCACCGGTCGATCACCACGAGCTGACTGCCGTACCAACCGGTTTTGTAGTCGAACTGGCGGCGGACGGTCGCCAGGCTCGCGTCCGCGATGGCCCTGTTCAGGCCGCGCCCTCCCTTACCCGCGCCTGGCTTACGCCGCGACATTCCCGCCACATTCAGGTCCTCCACCACGACAACATCAGCGATGCGGGCCAGCTCGCTCGTGGCCTTGCGCAGCACATCGGCCCGGATGTTCGCCGCCCGCTGGTGGGTCTTGGCGATGCGGGCTCGCGTTCGTTTCCACCGATTCGACGCATCCTGGCGGTGACCGCCCCCGACTGCGGACGGGTCGGGTTTCCACCGGCCCTGCTGGCGGGCAGCGGCGCGCTGCAAACCACGCAGTCGCCGCTGCGCCCGATTCAGCGAGCGCGGTGCCGCCAGGCGCGCGACCTCACGCCCATCCGGTGTCGCTGCCACAATCACGTCTTTGACACCCAAATCTATGCCGACAACGCGGTACGCGCCCGCTGCCCGATGCGCGGGAACCCCAGCACGCCCGACAGCCCGCTGGACCTCGACGGTGAACGCGACGAACCATCGGCCCCGCGCATCACAGGTCACGCTCGCTGCCAGTATTCGCGCGGTCCCCGCCTCAACCCGCCGGGCCAGCTTGCGCGTCGACTCCATGGTGTGAATCCGGCCCAGCCGGGGAAGCGTGACGTGATGACGGTCAGGCTCAACCCGGATCGCCCCGGTGGTGAACCGGACGCCACACACAGTTCCGCGCCGCCTGAAACGGGGAAACCCCACAGGCCTGCCCGCCCTGCGCCCGCTGCGTGAGTCCGACCAGTTACCCAAAGCCCGGGAAAGCGCCAGCAACCCGGAATTGTACGCTTCCTTACTGTTCTCAGCCCACCACGGCGCGACATCGTGCTTGCGGGCATTCCACTCCCGGCGCAGCGCGTACAACGACCAGCCAGCAGCAGGCGTCAAACCAGCGCCGACGATCCCGTGTTAGCCGCCACGCTGGATGAGGATGTCGGCGTCATCGTGGGTGCGGTTGAGGCGGTATGACGTAGGCCCCGTCCCGGTGTTCGGGGTGGGGCCTTGATGGTCAGGCTGACGGTTCGGTGATCGGGGTGTCGCCGGTGT
>JAUYJT010000008.1 GCA_030700225.1 Candidatus Nanopelagicales bacterium
CGACACCGGCGACACCCCGATCACCAAACCGTCAGCCTGACCATCAAGGCCCCGCCCCGAACCCCGGGACGGGGCCTACGTCATACGCCTCAACCGCACCCACGATGACGCCGACATCCTCATCCAGCGTGGCGGCTAACATGCTGGCCATCGATGAGCCGCGGTCGGCGTGCAGGGTGAGTTGGCGGGGGTCAACGTCCTGCATGGCGACTGTGTCCGCGATCAGCACTTCGGCCAGGGCCGCTCGCTCATGCGGGGCTAACATCCAGCCCACCACGTACCGGGAGTAAATATCCAAGATCACGTACAGGTAGTAGTACGTCCACTTGGCCGGTCCGTGCAACTTCGTGATGTCCCAACTCCATACGTGGTTGGGGGCGACGGCGATCAGTTCCGGTTTGACCAAGGCCGGGTGGGTCGCCTGCGCCCGGCGCTCACCGGTCTGTCCCGCTGCGCGCAGCAACCGGTACATGGTCGGCACCGATGCCAGGTACACGCCCTCGTCCAGCAAAGTGGCATAGACCGTGGCGGGGGCCTGGTCCGCGAACCGCTCGCTATTGAGCACCCGCAGCACCTCGGCGTTCTCCACCGAGCTCAACGCCCGCGGCTGGGCCTTGCGCTGGCGGGGACCCACCGGTGGTGGTGGTGGGTTCTTGGCCCGGTAGTGCGAGGCCCGGGACCGCCCGACCGAGGCGCACGCGGCGCCCCGGTCGCATCCGCCATCATGAACCAACTCCTCAACTGCGGTGTCCATCAGATCGTCGGCCGCTCGTCGGTGTCCGCACTCTTGGCAAGCTCCTCCAAGAGTGCATTGATATGCAGGTGATCTGAGCCCGGTGGTGGGAGGCTGGCTGAAGGTCGCCGAACGTCGCCGAAGGTCGATTCTCAAGGAGGCCCGGCATGTCAGTTCCTGTTTCGATTCCCACGAGTTCGGCTGGCGGCGGCATCCCCAAGTCCGGGGATCCGTTGGTTGATGAGTACTTGGCGTTTGTTGCCGCCCGGGCCAGACCAAACACGCTGCTGGCCCAAGTTTTTGACCTGCGGGTCTTCTTCGCGGCGGTGGATGTTGGTGTGTGCGATGTGAGCACCGCTGATGTTCTGGCGTTCATCACATCCCAACGCGCCCCGCGACGAGGCGGCAACGTTGTGCGCTTCAGCGACGGTGAAGCCGGCTTGGCCGCCTCGACAATCAAACGCAGATTGGCATCGGTATCGGGGCTGTACTCCTATCTCGCGGCGCGGGGTCTGGTCGGGGCGAACCCAGTACCCCGCAGTCTGGCGACCCGGCGTGCCGGTGGTCGTGGGGTTCCGTTGATCAGATCCGCCCGCCGCCTACCTCGGGTTCTGTCTCCAGTGGAGGTCAATGATCTGGTCGCTGCGTTGCGCACCGACCGGGACCGGGCAATGGTGGCTGCGATGGTGTTGGGAGGGCTGCGTCGCTGCGAGGTGCTCGGGCTGTCGTTGGCGGACATCAGCCCAGGTGATAAGCGTGTCTGGATCACCCACGGCAAGGGCGGGCATGAGCGGATCGTGCCGCTGGCAGGTTCCTTCTTCGTGGTGCTGGGTGCCTATCTGGATGCTGAACGACCCGCCGATTCACCGACGGATCGGGTGTTCGTGGTCCTCAAAGGACCCCACCGCGGGCACCCCCTGTCGGCGGCCGGAGTCGATGAGATTCTTTCCGGCGCCCGCGGTCGTGCCGGGCTGGTCCACGCGACCTGCCACGAGCTGCGTCACACCTGCTTCACAAGGTTGCGCGAGGCTGGCATGGCGTTGGAAGCCATTCAGGCCCAGGCCGGGCATGCCAGCATCGAAACAACCCGGATCTACCTGCACCTGTCCAACGATTGGCTGCACGGGCAGTACTCCAAGGCGATGGACGTCATCGACGGTGTCGGTTTCGACCCGCAGGCACAGCCATGAACACACCGGTGATCAGCAACCTGATCACGTCCGAGTCAGAGGGCTTGGACCGGATCGCACGAGGCTACGTCCGCGCCGCGACCACCGCGTCTGCGGGCAAGTGCCGGGCTCGCGCTGCCATGCGGTTCAATGCCCGTTTCGGATCGTTGGCCCACTGGCTGGAAGTCCCGATCGGCCAGCGGATGGCGGTTGCGGTGGAGGATCGAGCCTACGCAGCCCACGCGGCAGTGATGGCTCACCAGGTCGTTGATGCCCAATTCGTCGTCATCTCCAAGGGCCAGTGGGGCCGCCACATCACCTGCCGTGAACCACTGGCGGCAGCGCAGTTCACCAGCGAGGCCGCCAGTCTGGGGTTCACCGAGGGTCAAATCAGGCACATGTGGTCCCGGTTGGCCCAGATTTGTGTTGTGACTGGCCGCAGTCCGGACACCCTCTCAGCGCAGGAGTACGTGTCCGGTCGCCAGGCACTGTTCCAGGCAGCCACGGCCGAGCGCCGCGCCACCAACGCGCTGACCACCCCGCTGTTCGGTTTGGACGCGGTGATGTTCCACCGAGGCCAGTGCCCGGCACCCACCGGGCGCCGCTCGTCCAACCCCGGTCACGAGATCGACTGGGACACCGTCGCAGCACAGGCCCCCCAGCTCGCCGCAACCATGCGCCGCTACCTGGGGCAGATCGCGATCAGCCTGCGACCCGGATCGGTGGCACTGATCGACACCGCGTTGCGGCAACTGGCCGGACTGCTCATCGCCGGGCACCCCGACGTGACCTGCGTGGCCAACATCAGCCGCCAGCACATCGAGGCCTACCGAACCTGGCTAGTCGCCCGACCCGGATACCGCCGCCAGCCCCACCTATCAAAGACGACCATCGGGATGCGGATGGGACACCTGCGGGGCTTCTTCGAGCGGATCATCGAATGGGGATACGACGACATTCCGCACCGGATCCCGGTCTACTCCTGCGACCGCCCCATCAAAGACACCCCCCTGCCAAGGTTTCTGGACGACCCGACTGCGGCGAAGTTCATGGCCGCAGCCCGGGCGCTGCCAGACCCCTTCGACCGCCTCGCCATCGAACTGCTGGCCCGCACCGGGATGCGCAAAGGTGAGCTGCTCGCCCTGACGATCGACGCGGTCGTGCAAATCGGGTCCGACTACTGGCTGCGCACCCCCGTGGGCAAACTGCACAACGACCGGTACATTCCCTTGCACCCCGTCCTCAAGGACATGATCGATGTCTGGCTTGCCGACCGCCCAGACTGGCAGACCAGCAACCTGCTGCTCACCTTCCGGGGCCGACCCATCCCACAAACACGCGTCGACGGGGCAGTCCGACGCGCGGCAGCAGCCGCCGGAATCGGCCACGTCCATCCCCACCAACTGCGCCACACCCTGGCCACCCAAGCAATCAACCGCGGCATGAGCCTGGAGGCGATCGCCGCGCTTCTGGGCCACAAGACAATGACGATGACGATGCTCTACGCCCGCATCGGCGACCGCACCGTCGCCGAGGAATACTTCAACGTCACCGCCAAGGTCGAAGCGCTCTACCACGACCCCAGCAAGGTCATCCTGCCCGCCGAGGCCGAGGGCTCGGCAATGGCACACCTACGCACCGAAACCCACCGCCTGCTCGGCAACGGCTACTGCACCAGACCCGCGATACTGGACTGCCAATTCGAGACGATCTGCGAGAGCTGCACGTTCTTCCTCACCAGCACCAAGTTCCTGCCCGTACTGCAAAACCAACGCGACGACGCGGCCTGCAAAGGCCAAGTCGCCAGACAACACATCTTCGACGCAATCCTTCACCAACTCGACACCACTGGCACTTGACAAGACCGATCACCTGTATAAGCGGAGAGTTTTGCCTGAACGTCGTTGATCCTCCGGCTCGTTGCCAGCTCGGCGGCCAACCGCTCGTTCTCCCGCGCCATCCGAGCCAACTCTTTGGCGGCGGCGTCTGGCTTCGGGCCCGGGCGATGCCCGGCGAACGCCTCATCGACGGCCTTCGCCGCTTGATGCTGCCACTTGTGGATCAACGTGGAATACAGACTCTCCCGCCGCAGCAACGCCCCCCGCTCACCGCGCGGTGTCGCTTCATACTCGGCCAAGACCTTCTTCTTGTAAGCCGCGGTGAACGAGCGCGGCTTCGCTCTCGGAGCGACCTGCGGATCGGGCATATCAACCATCCGGCCAGCATCCACGACACCAACCGAACCGTTCCAATTCTCGGACATCATCAACCTCATTCATGCCCTCCAAACGAAACGGATTACCTACCTACCCCTGTCTCACTTGAGGTTGACACGGAGGGGCAGTGCTGCGGCCGAACCGGCCCCGATCAGGTGCGTCCTGGTAAGGGGAGTGATCATGGGAAGTGGCCGGAGTCGCCGTGGGTTGGCGCTGTTGATTGGGATTGTGCTGGTAGGTGTTGTCGGGGCGTGTTCTTCTCCGGCGCCGGAATCACCTTCCCCGGAGCTATTCCCCCAGCAACCGGGGGTACCCCCACCATCTGAGGTTTGGCCGACTCCTGACGTGTGGCCGAAGATTAACTACATGGAGGACCTCGCCCTTGCCCCCCCGGTGAAGCTGTCGACGAAGTGCGGAATCCAGTTCCTCCAGTTCGAGGGGTACACGTGGGAGACGTCTCCGTTCGGTGGGGGTCCCCCCACGAAGTGGGGGAATGGTGGGCCGCCTCCGGGTTGGCCGAGCCCCTACGCCATGGGCGGAGTCAGGTTCCTGAAAGGGAAAGCCCTTTATTCGTTCGTGAATGATCCGAAGCCGGGGGACGTACTGCGATTCAAGTCGATCTACAAGCCGCGCGAGTTGCGGTTCCACTTCACGACTAAGACTCCGCCTCCCTGCCCCTGATGCCTGGGCGCCCGGTCGGCGGCCAGTGCCGGGAACTTCCGACGCGGCTCTGGCGTCAGAAACCAGGACGCGTGCTGCACCGCGGCCGAGTCGGCCCCGATCAGCGGCGTGCTGGTAAGGAGAGTGATCATGGGAAGTGGCCGGAGTCGCCGCAGGCTCGCGATGGTGGTAGCGATCGTGCTGGCAGGTGTTGTCGCGGGGTGTTCTTCGCCCGCGCCGGAATCGCCTTCCCCGGAGCCTTTCCCTGAGCCTTTCCCATCTGAGGTTTGGCCGACTCCTGATGTGTGGCCGAAGGGTAGCTACCTCGACGACCTCCTCGACGCCAATCCGGTGAAGCTGTCGACGAAGTGCGGGATACAGTTCCTCGAGGCCGGGGGGTACACGTGGGAGACGTCGCCTTTTGGTGGGGGTCCCCCCACGAAGTGGGGGAATGGTGGGCCGCCTCCGGGATGGCCGAGCCCCTACGCCAAGGGATACGTCATGTTCCTGAAGAGGGGAGCCCTCTTTTCGCACGTGAATGATCCGAAGCAGGGGGACGTACTGCGATTCGAGTCGAAGTACAAGCCGCGCGCGCTGCGGTTCCACTTCACGACGAAGACTCCGCCGCCCTGCCCCTGACTCGCACCATCGACCCGCCTCGCCGGGCATCTACCACCAAAGCTCGGTGCGATGCCGGGCGATGTGCTGCGGAGTGAGCGTGGGTTGACGTTTGCGGACGAAGTCCCGGCGGGCCTGGTGGAACGGATGCCCAGGGTCGAAGAACTGCGTTGCGACCTCGGCGAGTTCCTCCTCGCGGTAGCGCTGCAGCGGCTTGTCGTCCTCGTGGATCGCGCGATCGCGGACCTTCTCGTCGAGGAGGTGATCGAGTCCCGGATCATTGGCGAGCGTTGTGGCCCGCCCTCGCACCCACTCCTGGAAGGTCCCGTTGACGCTGTCGGACATCTCGTCGACCAGCCCAATGTCTACCGCGCGTGGGATGCCGAGAGGCTGCATGCCCTGCGTCAGGACGTTTGTCAGGTCGGTGCCGACTTTGCGAGGCAGCAAGTATGTCCAGTACTCCGACCCGTACAGCTCGCCCATGGACCTGTAGTGCGGATTGAGGACCACACCCCGGCGGCACCAGACGTAGTCGGCGGCTAGCGCGAGTGGCACACCTCCGGCCCCGGCGTTGCCGTGCAGTGCTGCGACCACGAGCTTGTCAGTCATCTGGATTAGGGCGGCGACTACGTCGTCGATGGCCGAGATGTTGCGCCAGGCCTCCGCTCCCGGGTCCCTGGCGGCTTCGATCGTGGCCAGGTTGATGCCGGTGGACCAGAACTCATCGCCGCCCTGCAGTACCAGCACCTTGGTTGGTCGGCTCGCGGCCCCGCCCAGCGCCCCGAGCAGTCGCTGACATTGCGACGTTGTCATGGCGCCGTTGGCGAAGTCGAAGTTCAGATACCCCACCGCACCGGTCGCGTCCTCGGCGTACCAGATGTCGCGGAATGTGCGCTGGGTGCCCTCGCCATCGGGTCGGCGAGGCGCCAGGCGTGGCACGCACGTCGGCACGTCTCTCAGGGCCACCGCTGCCGGGAGCTTGAAGGAAGTTCTGCCCGGGCGTCGCACGTGGGACAGCCACACAGCTCCGTCCCCGGTCGCCCGACACACGGCACCATGGCGGCGGTCCAAGATTTGGCCCGGGGCTCCAAGCAGCATGTCCTCGGCCCAACCCCCGTAGACGAACAACTCCTCGTCGGCGACCTCGTCGACAACGCCGGGCGCTGACGTCGCTGAGTACAGAACTCGCAGCACGTCATCGGTGGACGTCGTCCAGTCGATCCGACGCTCAGTGACGCGCACACCGGGTCTTGGACCTCCGCGCACTTCGGGGTCGGAGTAGTCCAGCGGGACCGGTCGGTAGGTTCCGTTCTCGAAGCGCTTCACCGCGGTCAGCACCGCGCGAGTCGCGGCCTCGGTTACCTCGAGGCGATAGATGCTCGCCTTTGGGGCGAAGCGCATAGGCAGTTCCGCCGTCGCCCACACGTCTCCTCCGTCAAGCTCCCCGGCCGCCTGCAGAACGGTGACGCCCCAGGTCCGCTCGCCGTGCAAGATCGCCCAGTCCAGCGACGCTGGTCCGCGGTCCCCGACGATTCCCGGGTGGACTACCAGGCACACATGGCGCCGCCAAACCGAATCCGGGATGCGGCGAGTGAGCATGGGGCAGATGATGAGGTCAGGTCGCGCCAGTTCTGCGGCGCTCTCCATCGCACGCGCGGTGAGGCTCAGTTCGACAGTCACCCGATGGCCCAGCTCCTCCAGCTCCGTTTGGAGCCGCTGGCTGAGTCCGTTGTGCGCGGACGTGAGGAACAGGATGCGCATCAGCAGATCCGAGGCAGCTGCTCACCCATGAGCATGTCGACGATTCTGCGTGAGCCAAGCGTGGTTCGCATGAACACTCGCCCCGGATCCGGCTCGCGAACGTGTCCGATCAGGACCGCGTCGCAGGCCTCGGGACGGGCCCGCCATGCTGCCAGCACATCGTCGACAGCATCGGGGGAAACGATCGCGACGCAGCAGCCCTCGTTGGCCACGTGGAGCGGGTCAAGGCCGAGCATCTCGCAAGCCGCGCTCACCGCTGACGGAATCGGGATCGCGTCTTGGTCGATCTCGATTGACACGCTCGAACTAGCGGCGATCTCGCACAGCGAGGACGCCAGTCCGCCTCTGGTCGGGTCCCTCAGGACCCGGATACTGTCCGGTCCGGGGGCGACGCGGAAGGCGGCTTCGACGACTCGGTGCAGCGGCTGGGAGTCGGACGTGATGTCGGAGTCGAAGTCCAGGCCCTCCCGGACGCTCATGATCGTCATTCCGTGGCGGGCGATCGAACCCGACACGATCACGCAGTCACCCGGCCGTGCCCGATCCGCCGCGGGTGCGACCGCCGGAAGCACCGCACCGACGCCGGCGGTGTTGACGAAGAGCCGATCCGCCGCGCCTCTGCCGACGACCTTCGTGTCCCCGGTGACAACCTCGACGTCTGCCGCTTGCGCCGCATCGGCGACGGACTCGACGACGCGGCGCAGGTCGTCGATGTGCAGCCCTTCCTCGACGATGAACGCCAGAGACAGGGCCTTCGGGAGCGCGCCCATCATGGCCAGGTCGTTGATGGTGCCATGCACCGCCAACTTGCCGATGTCGCCGCCCGGGAAGAACAACGGACTGACGACGTAGGAGTCAGTTGTGAACGCCAGTCGGACACCGCCAAGCCGGATGATCGCGGCGTCGTTGAGCGTCCCACCAGGCGCGGCAGGAGCCAGCGCCGGGCCGATCACATCGCTCATGAGCCGCTGGGACAGCTGGCCGCCGGACCCGTGGCCGACCAGCACCGTGTCCTTGTCCGTTCGGGGAGCGGGGCAGGTAGCCGCGAGCGGGTCGGGCAGGGCGCTGTCCGTAGCGCGCGTGCCGGGACGTGGGACGGACGTCATGGTGACGGCACCGCCTCTCGTCGGGCTGCGAAGTAGGCAGCGCAGGTTCCCTCGGCGGACACCATCGGGGCGCCCAGCGGTGTCTCCGGATCGCACAACGTGCCATACGCGGCGCAATCGGTGGGCAGCTTCGCGCCCTGCAGGATGTCGCCGGCTATGCAGTCGGGGTGTTCCCGGGCTGTGATGTCACGCACGGCGAAGCGAGTCTCGGCGTCGAACCCCTGATACGCCGGGGAGATGTGCAGCCCTGAATCCGGAATCGTCCCGATTCCGCGCCAAGTCCTCTCGCCCACCTCGAACACCCGCTGGATTGTGTCCTGGGCGGGACGGTTGCCGTCGCGGCGGACTGAGCGTGCGTACTGGTTCTCGACCTCGAAGCGGCCTTCTTCAAGCTGGCGCACGACCATCAGGATCCCCTCGAGGATGTCGAGCGGCTCAAAGCCCGTGACAACGATCGGGACCTTGTACTTCGACGCGATGGGCTCGTATTCGCCCATGCCCATCACTGTGCAGACGTGCCCAGCGGCGAGGAACCCCTGCACCGTGCACGCGGGCGACTGCAGGACAGCCGCGAGGGCGGGTGGCACGAGCACGTGGCTGATGAGCATCGAGAAGTTGTCCAGGCCGAGCGCCTCGGCGTGCAGGATCGCCATGGCGTTTGCCGGCGCCGTCGTCTCGAATCCGACGCCGAAGAAGACGACCTGGTGCTGCGGGTTCGCCGCCGCGAGCTTGACCGCGTCCAGCGGGGAGTAGACGAACCTGACGTCGGCGCCCTGTGCCCGCAAGGAGAGCAGGTCCGTCTCGGAACCGGGCACGCGCAGCATGTCCCCGTAGCTAGTGAAGATCACGTCAGGGAGTCCGGCGATGGCCAATGCGCGGTCGATTTGCTCAAGCGGCGTGACACACACCGGGCAACCTGGTCCGTGGATGAGGCGGACCTTCTCGGGAAGCAGTTCGTCAATGCCCTGGCGGATGATCGTGTTGGTCTGCCCCCCGCACACCTCCATCAGGCTCCACTGGCGCGTGACTGTCTCGTGGATTTCCGCGACGAGGGCCTTGGCCAGTTTCGGGTCCCGGTACTCACTGATGAACTTCATCGGGGGGAGTCCTTCAACTCGCGGCCGTGCTCCGATTCCGCGGTCGCGGCGAGTTCCTGTTCGTACAGATCGCTCATCTCCTGGATGATGGCGAGGGTCTGCATCGCTTCAGCTTCGTCCACGCGGCTGATCGCGAATCCGACGTGGACTATCACGTATTCGCCGACCTCAGCTTCGGGAACGAACGCCAGGCACACCTGTCGCCGCACACCCCCGAAGTCAACGCTGGCGGTACGGAACTCCTCGGCCCCCTCGACTTCGAGAATCCGCCCTGGGATACCTAGACACATCGCCGCATCACCTTCCCTGGAGCCGAGCAGCCGCGATCGCTGCTTGGCCGTAGCTGATTCCGCCGTCGTTCACCGGGATCTCCTCGCCCATGTAGACCTCGAAGCCTTCGCCCTCCAGCGAAGCGGGCAGCCTAGCAGCGAGCCACTGGTTTTGCAGGACACCGCCTGAGAGGCACACCGTGTTCAAGCCGCGCTCCTTCCGAGCTTCCAAGCACAGGGCTGTCGTCACCGCGATAACAGTGTTGTGGAACCGGGCGGCCAGCGCCCCGATGTTGATCGAATCGGCCCTGCCGGTGATCAGCGCGGCGAGAGTCGGGCGGGGGTCATAGACCCAAAGCCCGTCGCAGCGGCGCAGTTCCCAGGGCAGTTCCCCGGACTCCCGTTGGTCGGCTGCCGTCTCCAGTTCGATCGCGGCCTGCGCCTCGAAGGCGGCGACGTCGCAAAGGCCGAGCAGACTCGAGGCGGCGTCGAACAACCGGCCCGCGCTTGAGGTCAGCGGAGCGTTCAGACCGCGGGCGACCTGGGTTCGGACTATCTCGACCTCGCGCGGGTCGAGCCCGTCGAGGAATGGGGAAGCTTGGTCGCGCACCTGGGCCGACAGCCCCGCCTCCCCGGCATTGGGCCCTTCCGCGCCGAAGAGGTAGCCCAGCGCCATCCGGTATGGCTTGCGCACCGCCGCGTCGCCGCCGGGCATGGGGGCCAGCCCGAAGCGGGCGAAGCGAGAGTAGTCGAGCAGATCCGCGATCAGGATCTCCCCGCCCCACAGCGTGGCGTCGTCCCCCAGGCCGATGCCGTCGAACGCGACTCCGATGACCTCGTCGCGTAGCCCGTGCTCGGCGGCGCATGCGGCGACATGCGCGTGGTGGTGCTGGATTCCGATGCGCTGCTCCTGGCTGAAGTTGGCCACCGCGTACTGGGTTGACAGGTAGCCGGGGTGCAGGTCGTGGGCGACGACGACGGGCTCCAGAGCCTGCAAACGCGCGAGGTGGTTCAGGTTCCACGTGAAGGCATCGTGCGTGGCAGCGTCCTCCAGATCACCGGTGTGTGGGCCGATCCAGGCGCGATCCCCTAGGGCGAGCGCGAACGTGTGCTTCAGATGAGCGCCCGTGGCCAGCAGGGGCTCCCGTGCGGGGAAGGGCAGGGCCATGGGTGTTGGCGCGTAGCCCCGGGCGCGGCGGATGATCGCGCGGCTGCCTCGCACCACACGTGTTACCGAGTCGTCGTAGCGCGCGCGGATCTGGCGGTTGTTCGTCAGGAAGCTGTCAGCGATCTGCCCCAGACGCAGCAGCGCATCAGAGTCGTCGATCGCGATCGGCTCGTCGGATAGGTTCCCGCTGGTCAGCACAACCGGCCGACCGAAGCCGCCCACGAGGAGATGGTGCATGGGTGTGTAGGGCAGGAACAGGCCGACTCGTGGGTTGCCCGCACAGACCGCGGCGGCGAGGTGTGACCCGGCCTTCGCCTCCATCAGCACGATCGGTCTGGCGGACGACGTGACCAGTTCAAGCTCAGGATCCGAGACGTGCGCGAGGTCCTCGGCAGCGGCCAGATCAGGCGTCATGACCGCGAGTGGCTTGGCCCAACGGTGCTTGCGTTCCCTCAGCCGCCGCACCGCATCCTCGTCTGTCGCGTCGCACGCGAGCTGATAGCCACCCAAGCCCTTCACTGCCACGATTCGCCCGGAGGCCAGGTCCGCGATGGCCGCAGCGAGGGCCGATTCGGCCGTGAACTGGATGTTGGCGTCGGCGCTGGGTCGGTAGGCGAGCTGAGGGCCGCAGTCTGGGCACGCGATCGGCTCGGCGTGGAACCGCCTATCGGTGGGATCCTCGTACTCCCTCCGGCACGCTTGGCACAGCGGAAACGCGCGCATCACCGTGTAGCGGCGGTCGTACGGAAGGTCGTCGATGATGGTCGCCCGCGGCCCGCAGTTCGTGCAGTTGATGAACGGGTACCTGTGGCGACGGTCGTCGGGGTCGAGCATCTCGGCGGCGCAGTTGTCGCAGACCGCGATGTCCGGCGGGAACCACCGCTGCCCGCCTGGGGTATCGCTGGCGCTTTCGAGGATGACGAAGCCAGAGTTCGCGGGGGCAGGGGTGGCGGGAAGATGGGCTACGCCGATGGTCTCCACCCTGGCAACGGGGGGCGCGTCGCTTCGGAGGCGGACCACGAACTCATCGAGCCTGGCTCGCGGACCGTCGACCTGAATCTCGACACGGCCATCCACATTGCGCACCCAGCCGTCAAGGCCGAGTTCTCCAGCCAGCAGGTAAACGAACGGCCGGAATCCCACGCCTTGAACGGTTCCCCGCACCTCGACCTGAAATCGAGTCGGCGTGGACGTATCCGTGCCAACGCCGTCTGTCATGCAACGACGGTAGTCGAAGCCGGGCGGCGAGTTGCCCCTGTCGGAAGATCCCGACGGTCGCTTGGCGCCCATAGCAGCCTCCGCTGTTCACGCATCGGTCCTCGCCCTGTTGCTCCCGGCCCTCCGACCAGTGTGGCCCCGTCTCGCCCAGGTCGCAGTCGGCCGACTCGCTCTGGGGCGCGGTGGGCCGTAGGTCAGGCAGGCGCGAATGCTCAGCTGTTCACCGCTCGCTCAGCCACTTCTTCGTCGCGCCTAGCGAGCTGCGCGAGGGCCTCGCCGATGATCTCGAACTGGCGTTCGACTGCGGCTCGCAACATGGCCTCGCATGTGTAGTCGGCGAACGTCTTGCCTGCGGTGAATTCCCTCAGTGCGGTCGCGGCCTGCTGGATATCGTAGAGACATTTCCTGACTTCAAGCTGCATAGAGGAGCGCCTTGGTCTGGTCTACCGACTGACGGAAGAAGGGGTTTCTGATGGCCGAGCCCACGACGAGATCCGCCGGGACACCGAAAAGTAGTTCCAGCGCTTCGAGCAGGCCGAAGTACGTGTCGGCGTAGGCGCCGACAGGCAATGGTTCGAACTCAACCAGGAAGTCGAGGTCGCTGTCACCCGGGCGGTAGCGGTCGGTGGTGGCCGAGCCGAACAACTCCAGTCGGCGAACGCGGTAGCGTCGGCACAGGGTCTCGATTTCGGACTTGCGACCCACCAGATCCGGATTCATCGCTTGCCCTCCCGCTCGACACCGTAGCTCAATCGGGCGACGTTAGCCCCGGTTGCGGCATCGAAAGTCGCGGCTGGCGTCCGTAGGTGTTGGTCCCGACGGAGAGCGTCGCCCCCGTGTATTGGCTAGCCTCGTTATGCGTGTGAGCGAGCGGCCTTGCCTGGCCTAGGAGTACCGGATGTCATCGTCGGATAGCGAGCCGGGGAAGCCAGTGACCCGGCACGATATTCACGTGAACCCGTCCCAGATGAGGTTTGACCATTGGGCTCGAATCCGAGGTTTGACTGAGCGGCTGGCTCTCCACGGTGGTAACGCGGACGAACTCATTCCGCTGATCCGGCACAGCCTCGATGTCCTCGAGCCCTGGGAGAGGTACTTTGCGTTCCCGGGGCCTGGAACCATCGAGATGGTCCGCTCCTCGCTGACCGCACCCGACGTTGACGTCCTGGCCGCTCACATGGACAGGCTGGAGACCCTCCTGATCGAGCTTGGGGACAGAGCGGCCATCCTGGACGATCCGTTCGACCTGTCCTTGGAAGTGGATGACCTCCTGGAGGAGGCTGTTGAGCGGCACTACTTCACAGTTCTGGTGACGGAGTCTTTGACGCACCGCCAGATGAAAGAAGTGCGTCGGGCGTTGCGTGAGGCCCGGAGCCGCGAGGATGAATTCGTATTCGAACTTCTGCCTCTCGCATCGATCGAAGACGCGCTGGCGGCGGTCGTGGCCAATCCGCAGGTGCAGGCCGTTTGGATCCGCGGTGATGTGCCGCTGCGTTCAGACAACCCGCTTGAGTTCTTCCGGCGTGAGGCTGATCTTCTGGCCAAGCTGGAGGAGACCAGTGGCCTCCGCATGCACGGCCCGCTGCTCGCGGCGGCCATCCGGCGGCTACGGCCTGAGCTTGACTTGTACTTGACAGTTGACGCCGAGGGTCAGCTGCCGGATCCGGAGGACCAGGCTCTGTTCAACAGGGTCTTCTATCGCCGGGAGCACCCTGCCGAGATCCACATGGCCACGATTGACGGCGTGAGGCGCCGATTCCGCACGCCGTTCTTCGACGCGCTGAAGGAGTACGCGAAGAGGCCGATCGGCAATTTCCACGCCCTTCCGATAGCGCGCGGCAACTCCGTGTTCAACTCCGAGTGGCTGCAGGACATGAGTGACTTCTACGGCGAGCAGATCTTCATGGCCGAGACTTCTTCAACGGTCGGTGGCCTGGACTCGCTGCTGTCGCCGACCGGTACCTTGCGCGAAGCTCAGGACGCCGCCGCCCGGGCGTTCGGAGCGAAGGCGACCTACTTCGCCACCAATGGCACATCGACATCGAACAAGATCGTCGTTCAGGCTGTGTGCCGACCGGGCGACATAGTTCTGATCGACCGGGATTGCCACAAGTCGCATCATTATGGGCTCGTCATGTCGGGAGCTCGTCCTGTTTACTTGGACGCTTACCCGCTTCCGGACTACGCGATGTACGGGGCTGTACCGATCCGCACGATCAAGGAGCAGCTGCTTTCCCTGAAACGGGCGGGACGGCTTGACGACGTGCGCATGCTCCTTCTTACCAACTGCACTTTCGACGGCATCGTCTACCATCCGATCCGCGTGATGGAGGAAGTGCTGGCGATCCATCCCGGAATGGTTTTCCTGTGGGATGAGGCCTGGTTCGCGTTCGCCCAGCTGCACCCCAGCTACCGCAGCCGCACCGCGATGTGCTCAGCGGCGCGTTTGCGGTGGGCTCTGGACTCGAGGGAGTACCGGGAGCGCTATCGGACTTGGAAGCAGGAATTCGACAAGCTGGACCCCGAAGACGACAGCACCTGGCTGGATCGGCCGCTCATGCCGGATCCAGACGTGGCGAAAGTCAGGGTCTACGCGACCCAGTCGACGCACAAGTCACTGTCGTCCCTGCGCCAAGGGTCCATGATCCACGAATGGGATGAGGAGTTCGCGTCGGACGTCTCCGATTCGTTTCACGAGGCGTACTTCACGCACACGACTACTTCCCCGAACTACCAGATCCTCGCCTCGCTCGACTTGGCCCGGCGACAGGTGGAGCTGGAGGGTTACGGCAGGAGCGCCGCGGCCATTCAGATGGCTGTAGTAGTGCGGGACCGCGTGCATGCCGACCCGCTGCTCAACAGGTACTTCCGGTTCCTCGGCCCTGGCGACATGATCCCGGAACAGTTTCGACCATCGGGAGTCGCGTCCTACAATCACCTGGCCGGCTTCGCAGGGCTCACGGAGGTCGAGCAGGCCTTTGAGTCCGATGAGTTCGTGCTTGATCCGACGCGCTTGACCCTATATGTGGGGGATACGGGATTGACGGGGGATGAATTCAAGGTCAGCGAACTGATGGACCGGTTCGGAATTCAGGTCAACAAGACCGCGACGAACACCGCGCTTTTCATGACGAACATCGGGACTACCTGGTCATCGATCGACTACCTCCTGCTCGCCCTCCGTGAGATCGCGCGCTGGCTTGACAGTCAGCGAAGGGAGAGCAGTCCTGCGGAGATCAAGCTCTGGGAAAGTAAAGTTCGGCATCTCCAGTCGGAGCTTCCACCCCTGCCGAACTTCAGCGAGTTCCATGCCGCCTTCCGGCCCAATCCTTCTACACCGGAAGGTGATATTCGCGCCGCGTTCTTCCTGGCCTATCGGGGCGAAAACCATGACTATGTGCCCCTGGAGGATGCGCTGGAGCAGATTCGCGGCGGGCGCCAGCTCGTGTCGTCGAAGTTCATCATTCCGTACCCGCCTGGGTTCCCGATCCTGGTCCCTGGGCAAGTGATCAGCGAGGAGATCCTCGTGTTCATCCAGGAGCTGGCGATCGATGAGATCCACGGCTATCGCGCCGACCTCGGGCTTCCGGTGTTCACCGACGAAGCACTAGCGCAGGCCGCCGCTTCCGCCAGCAACCGATCCGGCTGATGTTGTTCTGAAGCACCCGCCACGCGCTCGGCGGCCTCGGACTTCCGCCCGGCCCGCCCTCGCCCCGGTTACTCCAGTAGTGGCGGTGGGGGTTTGTCGGTGATGGTGATTCCGGCTGGCGTGCGCCATGTCCAGCCAGCCGCTGCCGCGTTGCCGTCTTGCCCTGTCTTGGGGTCCAGGTCTGGGTCGGGGTCCAGGCCCGTGTCTAGGTCCCAGCCGTGGTGGGTTTTTTGGTTGTGATGCCTCCGGCACAACGGCCCTAAGTTCTGCGCTGTGGTAGCTCCCTTGGGCCACGCGACGGCATGATCAAGATCGCAAGCCTGGGACTGGCGGCGGCAACCAGGATGGCGGCAATACGGTTCGCGTGCCCGAACCAACCGAGCCAACGCCGCACCCGGGGTGTATGTGCGAGAACCAGTGGAGATCACCGTGGACGACGCCGCGTCCCTGACCCAGGCCCTCCACGTACCATCGGCGGCCAGTTCACGAGCCACAGCGGCCGGGACCGGACCCAAACCAGTCACATCACCTGGGTCCTCGGCCAGCCCCAGTAGCGTGTCCAAACCGACGACGACGTTCACCTCAACACCAGTGGCGGCGGCGGCGCCGGCGGCGCCCGTGGGGTTGTTCAGGATTAGGTCGGTGAGGGTGTCGGCGCGGATTTGATCGATGCGACGCCCGGTGCCGTCATCGGACATGCCTTTGGCGATCGCGGTTAGGCGCCGCCAGATCCTGCCGCCGTCCTCCTCAGGCAGTAGGGCGAGTAGTTCACACATGCCGTCTTGTTCGTCTCGTAACTCCACGCGGCGGTCCTGAC
>JAUYJT010000009.1 GCA_030700225.1 Candidatus Nanopelagicales bacterium
ACACCGGCGACACCCCGATCACCGAACCGTCAGCCTGACCATCAAGGCCCCACCCCGAACACCGGGACGGGGCCTACGTCATACCGCCTCAACCGCACCCACGATGACGCCGACATCCTCATCCAGCGTGGCGGCTAACACTCGGGCCGCGCTCGCGCACACTGGAAGTGTGAACGGTAAGGGAACAGGGATCGCCGCGTTGGGCTTGGGTGCCGTATTGCTGCTGGGCGCGTGTGCCGCGCCATCGGATACCGAGTCGATCCGAGAGGCTGGTGCGCCCGCACCCGCAGCGAGTCAGGGTCTGAGGGACTGCTCGGACGTCCCCAAGGAGCCGAAAGCGAACCTATCCCACTGTGACCTGATCGGGTCGGACCTGAGCGGGGCGAAGTTGTGGGCGGCGAACCTTACCGGGGCGAACCTGTTCAGGGCGGACCTGACCGGTGCGGATCTGACCCGGGCGGATCTGAGCGGGGCGTACCTGAGCTGGGCGGACCTGCGCGGGGCGTCCCTGGGCGGGGTGAACCTGAGCGGGGCGAACCTGAGCGGGGCGAGCCTGACCGGGGCGAGCCTGACCGGGGCTACTTGGATCGATGGCCGGATGTGCGGGCACGGCTCAAGCGGCATGTGCCGCTAGCGCTGTTCTCGCGCGCCGACGTGTGTCGCTGGGTGCATGTTCGCGAGTTCTTCACCTAGGTTGAGTAGTCCCTGTCGCTGGGAGGACACTCGGGCCTCGCTCGCGCACACTGGAAGCGTGAACTGCAAGCGAACAGGAGTCGCCGCGCTCGGTTTGGGTGCCGTATTGCTGGTTGGCGCGTGTGCCGCGCGAACCGGCACTGAGCCGATCCGAGAGGCTGATCCGCCCTCACCCGCGGCGAGTCAGAATCTGAGGGACTGCTCGGACATCGCCAAGGAGCCGGCAGCGGACCTATCCAACTGTGACCTGAGACATGCGCTCCTGCGCTGGGCGGACCTGCGTGGGGCGGACCTGGGCTGGGCGAACCTGAGCCGGGCGAACCTGATGGATGCGAACCTGATGGATGCGAACCTTAGGCGGGTGAACCTGACCGGTGCTTACCTGGGCGAAGCCGACCTGCGCGGGGCGGACGTCCTCGGTGCGGTCCTGACCGGGACGGACCTGCGCGGGGCTCTCTGGACCGATGGCTCGGTTTGTGGGCCCGCCTCAATCGGCGAGTGCCGTAGATAGTGCCGTAGTTCTCGCGCGCCGACGTGTGTTGCTGGGTGCATGTACGCGAGGACTACACCTAGGCCTGCGGATCGGCGGGCTTGGCCACATCGATCTCAATGGTCGCTTCAGCCTCGCCCGGTGGGGCCTCGGTCGGATCAATCGGGTTGTCGAGCGAGTCGATCAAGTCCGAGACCTTCGTTGAGACCGCTTCCAGCGCGTCGGAGGTTCGCTGGGCCCACTTCAGTCGGTTCTGGGCAGCGTTGAGGTCGGCAGTGATGCGGTCAACCTCGGCGCTCGCCGCAGCTGAGTCCGCTTCGGTTCGACGACGAAGGAACTCGGTGCCCTGTCGGATCACTGGCGCACTGGTGAGAACGCCAAGCGTCGTTTCCCCTGCCTTGACGATGGAGGCCTTGGCCTGTGCGGCACTGAGGTCGGCTTCGAGCTTCTTCACATCGGCCGTGGCCTGCGACAACGATGCTTGCGCCTTGGCCCGCGCGATCTCCAGTGTGCCCACGGATTCAGGCTAGCGGTGGTGCTGGACAGTTCGCTTGCTGAAGGTCAACGGCCTGGGGTCGCTTCGCCAGCCGAGCTCACGGCGTCGCCCCCGCGGCGTAGGGGTCGGGTGCGACATCGCGCGTCGGAGTAGTGATACCGGGAATGATCGTGTGGTCAACGCCCCAGCCCTCAAGCTTGTCGCGCACTGACTGCTCGGCTTTCTCGAACGTGTCAGCGAAGAGGCGCCGTTCGGCCCACTCCAGCTCCCGCTGTCTGAGGGCTCGCTCAATCCGCTCCATCATCGCGTCGTCGCCGGGCAGGTCAAACGCCGTCTTGGTCATCGCGGGCAGGTCTTGCCGGTAGTCGTGACCGTAGGCCTCGAACTTGCCGGGCACGACGTGCTCCGCGTTGAGCAAGTCAACTCCAACTAGCAGGAAGGTGAACAGTGGCCACCAGCGTGCCTGCTCCGGCACACCGGGCGGGCGGTTCTCAGGGTCGCCAAGCCAATAGGGGCGCTGAACGGCCAGCGTGGCCCCGAACTTCGGGATGGGATCGAGGTAGTGGGAGAGCAGGAAAACTCGCGCGCGGGCGCGGCGGTCGGGATCGAGCGCCTCGAGATCGGCCAGCGAGTTGACCTCTACGACATACCCATTCGGGTCGATCGCGGCGGGGTCGGCCAACCAGCGCTGACGCCACTTCGACGCGTACGGCGACCCGACGAACAGAGCCCGGGAGACGTCCAGAATGTCGAAACCCCGCACGCCTTCGTTCTCGAACACATCCTGCGCGCTCTGCGCTCCCAAGCTTTCACCGAACAGCAGGATCTTGGGTCGTGAGCCTTCGGGAATTGCGCGTATGCGCCACGCCAGAGCCGTCAGGAGTGCCAGGTTGCTCTGCCAGGCTGTGCCGACACGGTCCAGCGACAGGGCAGACGGTCGCACCGAGTATTGGACGCACGCGCTCGCGACGTTGCCGCCAGTGAGGTACTCGATGGTCTCGGCCGCGACGTAGTTAACGTAGCCGCTCCCGGTCGGGGAGAAGACCGCTACGTATGGGCGGTCAAACGCCCCGAGGCGGTCAAGTTCCTCCATTGCCGTGTACGCACGCGAGTTGGGGCTCTCGGCGGACTCGAAGCCGACGAAGACGCGGATGGGGTCAACGGCCGGTTGGTCAGTGACGGCCTGGATCTCGTCGGATGACAGCGCCATGTTGACGAACCGCCGACCCTCCCTGCCTATCGAGGCCCAGTCGATGAGACTGCCCGGACCTCCGCTGACGCTGTCGGACGTCGGTATGGCGCGGTACGCGGGCTCCATGGCCCCACCGACACTGTCCGCTTTCTCGTAGGCGGATGCGATGCCGCGCTCGATCAGGAATCCGAAGAGCCCGAGCGTTGTCGCGTGCCCGATCGCCTTGCCGACGGGCTTCAGACCGGGAACCGCCCAGCCGACCACTGTGGCGACAGTGTCAGCGGCAAGGGATTCGGCTCTCGACAAGCCGTACAAGCCGACTGACACCCCGACTCCCACAGCGGCAGCGCCGAGAGGGTCCACCGAACTGGCCGGGCGGACGGGCGATCCGTACTGGTCTGTGGTGGCCGCTGTGTCCAGGAGTCGTCGTCGACGCAGCAGGTGAAGTCCAGCCCCCAGTGCCGCGCCGAACGAGACGACAAGCGGGGCGCTTACTGTCCCGGATGTGTGGCGGCCAGTGACAGCGTCAGCGATACCATCCGCTGCCACGGCCAACACGCCGGCAGTCGCGCTGTAGCTGACCCGTGAGGCCGTCGTCCGGGTGGCTGCCCTAGAGACGGACTCGCCGCTGCGCTGCTCCAGGCGGCTCCGAATCGCCGCCGAGGCGCCGAGGGTAGCCAGGCCAGCGGCGAGCGTCGCCGCGCGCGGAAACTCATGTGTGGCGGTGCGCGTGCCGACCACACGCCTCGCGAATGCTTCGATGAATGACTGGTTGGTCGCCGTCAGGCCGTAGTTCACGGACGCGACAACTCCGGTGATTCCCGCCTGCTGGATTGTGGTGCGAGGCAGCAGAGATGGTTCGAATGACGTTCCGACGCTCGCCACAGCGTGAAGAAGCCCGGCGGCTTCGACGGTTGAGACTTCGGTGGCCAGCACGCGCTGACCGAATTCCAGGGTCCGTGAGACCACTTTTTGCCACTGCATGCCCCCATGTTGCCTGAAGTGGGGCGCTGTCGCCTGCGTGAAGCCCGCACCGAGTGATCGTCGGCGTGCTTAGGTTGATCGCGTGGCTCAACGGACCTCAGGGATACAGCGAGCGTCCGCGCTGGTTCTTCCGGTTGGAATACTCGTCGCGCTGGTGACCGCTGTGACGTTCCCTGGACCAGGGACCGCGATAGGTCGGCTCGCTGTGGGTCCGTTCGACTGGGCTTCGCTGAGCGTGATCGTGATCTTCTTGATCACCGGCTACTCGCTCAAGCTCGCGGAAGTCACAGATTCCGGGTTCGGCAAGGCGGTCGTGCTTGTCGTTGGGATCAACCTGATCATCGTGCCGGCTCTGGCTTGGGTGACGGTGCGGGGAGTTGCATTGCCCCTGGGGATAGCGGTGGGTATCGCGCTGATGGCTTCGGTATCCACGACGAACAGCTCAGGGGTGGTCACGGCGATTGTCGCCGGCGGGGACCGTACGTGGGCGGCCGGGCTCACTGTGATCTGTGTTGTCGCCGGGGCTTTCACGGCCCCGCTCGCGGTCAGCGCGATACTCAGCGCCCATGCCTCAGTGTCGCCGGGGAGCCTTCTCGTTCGCGTGGTCACCATCGTCGTCGTGCCGTTGGTAGTCGGCTGGGTGATCGGGCGCCTGGTCGAGCGGCAACTGCCCAGGTGGGTCGATCTCGTGCCTCCGCTGGCTGTGATCAGTGTCGTGTGGGTAACCATGTCGAAGTCCGCTCCGGCGCTGGCTTCCGCTACGGCCTTGATGATCGGCCTGGTGATCGTCGTGGCCCTGGTTGGACATGGAGTTCTCCTCGGCCTGGGGTCGCTCGCGGCCAGGCCATTCCCGCCGAAGCAGCGCTGGCCCGTCCTATTCGTGACTGCCCAGAAGACCCTGCCGGTCGCCCTGTCGCTGCTGATTGTTCTGACCGGCGAAGCCCCGGACCTAGTGGCCGTGGCGGGCGAGGCGGTGCTCGTCTGCTTGGCCTGGCACTTCCTTCAGATCCTGATCGACAGCGTGATCGCCGGGCGCATCGCTTCGAGGCGAGTACCTACGCCGACGGACTGAAGCCTGCCGGACTCCAGCCATGCCGGGTGCCCTGGGGGTCGACCCTGCGGCTTCAAGCCTCACGCTGGGGGTCCCCCCCGAAGTGGGGGACTGGTCCCGACCCCTGGGGCACACGCCCTGACCTCGCGGTTGGGGTGGGGGCACCGCCGTGGTGGGTGATATCCTGTGATATCACCCACGGGAGGCGTGACATGTCCGATGTGCTGATTCGGGACGTCCCGGAACATGTGCTGTCCGCGATCGATGCCCGAGCTGCTCGGCTTGGACTTTCCCGCAGCGAGCTAGTTCGCCGGGGCCTGGCCCAATGGGTCGACCGATCTACGTCCTCGGTGGTTGCGGCAGACCTGGAGCGCTTCTCATCGACGTTCGAGGACCTGGCGGATCCGTCCACGTCGGGGCAGGCATGGTCTTGATTGAGTGGCTCATTGACAAGTCCGCGCTGGTTCGTCTCGCTCGCAGTGCGCGGGCGGATGAGTGGGCGACCAGGTGTTAGCCGCCACGCTGGATGAGGATGTCGGCGTCATCGTGGGTGCGGTTGAGGCGTATGACGTAGGCCCCGTCCCGGGGTTCGGGGCGGGGCCTTGATGGTCAGGCTGACGGTTTGGTGATCGGGGTGTCGCCGGT
>JAUYJT010000010.1 GCA_030700225.1 Candidatus Nanopelagicales bacterium
GCGTCATCAAACTCATTGAGCCGCGCCAGCTCCGCCTCAGGGATTTCAAACTGTCCTTCCCCTTGGACGCGAACGATCACGACAACCTCCTTCAGCTCGCTCCGCCGCTAGCCCCGGGACCGACCGCGGGCGGCTGGTCTCCCGGCGCGGGCTCGATGGAACCAGCAGGCCCCGCCAGCTCTCCCTTCAGCTGCTCGAGCTGCCGATCCACGTCGCCACGTGACGCCATAGCTTCCAGCTCGCGCGTCAGGTCATCTTTGGTCGACCCCGTCACGTCCTCAAGCGCCCCAGACGACATAAGTTCGTCGATCGCACCGGCTCGCGCGGTCATCGTCTGTGTCTTCTCCTCAGCCCTCTGGATGGCGAGACCGACGTCACCGAGTTCCTCAGAGACCCCGGTGAACGCCTCATTGATCTTGGTTTGCGCTTCTGCGGCCGAGTACTGGGCCTTGATCGTTTCCTTCTTGGTGCGGAAGGATTCGATCTTGGTTTGCAGCCGCTGTGAGGCGCTGACTAGCTTCTCCTCCTGGTCCAGCAGGGCGGCGAGCTGTGCCCGCAGGTCGATGAGTTGCTGCGCCAGACCGCTGCGCCGGGTCAGAGCTTCTCTGGCCAAATCCTCTCTGGAGCCGGCCAGAGCGGCCCGTGCCTGCCCTTCAAGTTTGTCCGCCTGGTGTTGCAGCCCCTGCATTTGCAGTTCCACACGCTTGCGACTCGTGGCCACGTCCGCGACACCGCGGCGCACCTTCTGCAGCAGGTCGAGTTGCTTCTCGTATGAGTAGTCCAAGGTTTCCCTCGGATCCTCAGCCTTGTCCAAAGCCTTGCTGGCCTTGGCCTTGAAGACCATAGTGAACCGGCGCCAAAGCCCCATCAGTTTCCCCTTTTCCGCTGGAGGAGGGATCGAGCCCAGAGTAGTCATAGGGGAACTGGGTACGAGGATCACCCCGAGGGCAGATACCCTGGGTTCGTGTTCTTGCGACGATCCAGCACCGAACGGGACAGTCAGGCCGAGGAGACTGTCATCCTCCCAGACCCGGCGCAGCGCCCTAAGGGGCGACCGACGCCGTCCCGCAGGGTCGCCGAACGCCAGCGCAAGCAGACGATGAAGGTCCCCAGCGACCCCAAAGCCGCGAGGAAGGCGATGCGCGATCGGGAGCGTGACGCCAGGCGCGAAGCTCGCGGGGGCCTCATGTCCGGCGACGAGCGCTACCTGCCGCCCAAAGACAAGGGACCGGCCAAGGCATTCACGAGGGACTACGTCGACGGCCGCCGCCGCTTCTCGGAGTACTTCGTGTTCGTGGCCGTCGGGATTCTCATCGCCGGGTTCATGCGCGACTCGCGGGTTCAGGGAGTCGTGGCGATGGTTTGGCTTGGCATCACGATGATCGTCGCCGGAGAGGTCAGCTTGATGCTCTTCAGGCTCGGCCGTGAGCTTCAACAGCGCTGGCCGGACCCTGCCGATCGCAAAGGGTGCAAGCTCTACGCCGTTCTTCGCAGTCTCCAGATCCGCAAACTGCGCGTCCCTCCCCCGCGGATCAAGGCCGGCGGCGGCGCGGTCAAGAAGTAGAGCGCGCGAAACCCAGGCGCTCCGGCGGCAGGCCACATAGGGTCGAGTCATGGAGTACCGACACCTAGGAACGAGCGGGCTGCTTGTCAGTGAACTCGCCTATGGCAACTGGCTGACCCACGCATCCCAAGTCGAGGAAGACACCGCCCGCGAGTGCGTTACAGCCGCCCTCGACGGAGGGATCACAACGTTCGACACTGCCGACATCTACGCGGGCACCCAAGCGGAGTCGGTACTGGGCAAACTCCTGTCGGGCCAGCGCCGCGACGGACTCGAGATCTTCACCAAGGTCTACTGGCCCACCGGACCCGGCCGCAACGACGTGGGCCTGTCGCGCAAGCACATCATCAGATCTTGCGAGAACTCACTGAAGCGCCTGCGGACCGACTACATCGACCTGTATCAGGCTCACAGGTATGACGTTGAGACTCCGCTGGAGGAGACCTTGCGGGCGTTCGACGATCTGATCCGGTCGGGCAAGGTGCTCTACGTCGGGGTCTCTGAGTGGACAGCCGAGCAGATCAGCGAAGCGGTACGGATCGCCGACGACCTTGGGCTGGACAGGATCGTATCGAACCAACCGCAGTACTCGATCCTGTGGCGAGTCATCGAAGCCGAAGTGATCCCGGCCTGTCAAAGACGTGGCATCGGCCAAGTCGTCTGGTCGCCGCTCGCGCAGGGCATTCTCACCGGCAAGTACCTCCCCGATAGTGAGATCCCACCAGGCAGCCGCGCCGCGTCGAAAGAGGGACACCCCTTCATGCGGCACTGGTTGGGCAAGGAAACCCTGGAACGGGTCCAGCGGCTCATGGGCGTGGCATCCGATGCTGGCCTTACGCTGCCGCAGCTCGCTCTCGCGTGGGTCCTGCGCAATCCGGCGGTTTCTTCGGCCATCATCGGCGCGACCAACTCCCGACAGGTGCGCGACAACATCGGTGCTGTGGGTGTGCGACTCGACGAAGCTACTGTCAGCGAGATCGACCGCATCGTTGGCGACATTGTGGTC
>JAUYJT010000011.1 GCA_030700225.1 Candidatus Nanopelagicales bacterium
CAAGTGGCGGTTGTGGGTTACCGATGCGGCGTCGTCGACGGTGACGGCGACTGGTTCTCGAACGTATACCCCGGGTGCGGCGTTGGCTCGGTTGGTTCGGGCCCGCGAACCGTATTGCCGCCATCCTGGCTGCCGCCGCCAGTCCCAGGCTTGCGATCTTGATCACGCCGTCCCATGGCCCAAGGGAGCTACCACAGCGCAGAACTTAGGGCCGTTGTGTCGGAGGCATCACGGCCAGAAGACCCACCACGGCTGGGACCTAGACCCAGGCCTTGACCCTGGCCCAGACCCCAAGACAGGGCAAGACCGCAACGAGGCAGCGGCCGGCTGGACATGGCGCACCCCAGCCGGAATCACCATCACCGACAAGCCCCCACCGCCACTACTGGAGTAGCCGGGGCGGGGACCCGAGGCCGCGCGCCCGCGAAATCGGAAGAGGCATCAAACCACTTCCTGCCCCTTGCCCAGGACGACGACACCGCCATCGGACACGGTGTACTTCTGTCTGTCGCTGTCCAGGTCGACACCTATGTGCACGCCAGGTGGCACGATCACGTTCTTGTCCAGGATCACGTTGTTCAGCACTGCGTTGGGGCCAACCCGCACGCCGGGCAACAGCACGCAGCCCTCCACGACAGCGCCCTCAGCGATGATGACGTTGTGCGAGACCACCGAGGACCTAACGTGCGCGCCGGAGATGATCGAGCCGGAGTTGACCATCGACTCGTCCATAGTCCCGCCCTCCACGAACTTCGCGGGGGGCATCTGAGGTGCGCTGGTCAGTATGGGCCAATCACTGTTGTAGAGATTGAACACGGGATGGAGCGAGACCAGATCCATGTGCGCGTCGTGGTAGGCGTCCAGGCTCCCAACGTCACGCCAGTAGGCGCGATCCCGGTCAGTCGCACCGGGCACCTCATTGCCCCCGAAGTCGTAGACGTGCGCCGCTCCGGCATTAGTGAGCATGGGCAGGATGCTGCCCCCCATGTCGTGGATGGACCCCTCATCGGAAGCATCGGCCTGAAGCGCCTCGATGAGAGTCCCCGTTGAGAACACGTAATTCCCCATGGACGCGTAGGCCAGATCTGGCTTGCCGGGGATTGATGGCGGATCGTCTGGCTTCTCCAGGAACTGACTGATCGTGCTGCCGTCCCTACCGACCCCAATCACACCAAACTGATCTGCCGTGTGCCTCGCGACAGGGATACCCGCGACCGTCACCCCAGCGCCGGTCTCGATGTGGCGATCAACCATCTGGCGCGGATCCATGCGATAGACATGATCGGCGCCGAACACGACCACGTAATCGGGCTGCTCGTCGTAGACCAAGTTCAGACTCTGGCAGATCGCATCGGCGGAGCCCGTGTACCACCGGGGGCCCAAGCGCTGCTGCGCCGGCACCGAGGTGACGTAATCGCCAGTCATCGCTGACATGCGCCATGTCGTCGTGATGTGCCTGTCAAGGGAGTGCGACTTGTACTGGGTGAGCACGCAAATACGCAGGTAGCCCGCGTTGACGAGGTTCGACAGGACGAAGTCAATCAACCTGTACGAGCCGCCGAACGGCACCGCAGGCTTGGCGCGATCGGCGGTCAGGGGCATCAGGCGCTTGCCTTCGCCTCCCGCGAGAACGATTCCGAGAACACGTGGCGAAGTCACGGCTTCACACTACCCACGCCGGCGGACTGACGCGGGCCGAGCGCCGACCCCTTCGCCCAAGATGCCCGATCGCCTGGCCGCGAACCAACTGGCGTGAGAGATTGCCACCATGTCAAAGGAAGCCTCTGAGCTCAAATGGAGGCGCCGATCGTTCGGAGCCACGGCCAACGAATACCACCGGTACCGCCCGGAGTATCCCGCAGCCATCATCGACGCGATCGTCGCTCGTCGCCACGGGCGCGGGAACCCGAAGGTTCTGGATCTGGGAGCGGGCACGGGTTTGATGTCCGCCGCGATAAGGGATCGAGGCCTCGACGTAGTCGCGCTGGAACCCGACGAACGCATGCATGACGTCCTGGGCACCGTCGTCGGACCCGACTGCGCGCTGATCGGCAGTGCCGAGCAGATCCCCCTGCCGAACCAATCGGTTGATGTTGTCATCGCCGCGCAGATGTGGCATTGGGTCGACCCGGCCCGGGGCTTGCCGGAAGTCGCGCGCGTGCTTCGGCCCGGCGGCGTCTTCGCCATCGTGTGGAACCTGCGCGACGATCGCGTCGACTGGGTCCTGCGACACAGTCAAAGAATCGACTTGATGGACACCTATTCTCAGTTCGACGATTCTCGCGTGCCGTCGTTCGGCGAGTACTTCGGCAGCAGCGAACTCATCGAAGTCGATCACGGCCACCCGATGGACGCCGACAGGCTCGTGGGTCTGCTTCGAACGCACTCGCTCTTGATTCTTCGGGGGGAGCTGGATCAGATGGAGGCCGAGACGCGCCGACTCGTCGCTGAACATCCAGACCTCCAGGGCAATGACGAGTTCGAACTGCCCTATGTATGCAAAGCGTTCGTCGCCAGACGTGCCTAACCGAAGAGCGATCTTGAGTCCAACGCCATAGGCTCAGTGACGTGCGAATAGGGATCCTGACCCGCGAATGGCCACCTGAGATCTACGGCGGAGCCGGGGTCCACGTAGAGCATCTTGTCGCCGAGCTTGCCAAGCTCGCCGACGTACAGGTGCAGTGTTTCGGAGCTCCCCGGGTCGACGCGATGGCCTACGAGCCGCCATCGGACATGGCGGACGACAACTTCTCGCTCCAGACGCTCGCGGTTGACCTGCGCATGGCGAGCGGAGCCGCCGGATGCGATGTTGTCCACTCCCACACCTGGTACGCGAACATGGGCGGCCACATCGGCGCGCTTCTGCACGGCATCCCACACGTGATCAGTGCGCACTCCCTTGAACCAAGGCGACCCTGGAAGGAAGAGCAGCTCGGTGGCGGGTACCGAGTGTCGTCATGGGCTGAGAGAGCCGCCTACGCGGAGGCCGATGCGATCATCGCCGTCAGCGCCGGTATGCGTGACGACGTGTTGGACTGCTACCCCTGGATCGACCCGGCCAGGGTCCATGTCGTCCACAACGGCATCAACACGGTGGAGTACAGCCCGGTTCCCGAGGCCGACGCGCTTGAGCGCAACGGCGTCCGGACCGATCGGCCATACGCGATCTTCGTCGGCAGGATCGCGCGCCAGAAGGGACTGCCGCACCTGCTGCGGGCGGCCGAGCGGTTTGAGCCGGGCGTCGGATTGGTCTTGTGCGCAGCCGCGCCTGACACTCCGGAGCTGGGACGAGAAGTCGCGGCCCAGGTGTCAGCGCTGAAGGCGAAGCGCGGCGACGACGCGGTGGTCTGGATCCAGGAGCAACTTCCGCGGCCGGACGTGGTCCAGCTCCTCACGCACGCGGCGGTCTTCGCCTGCCCATCCATCTACGAGCCCCTGGGCATCGTCAACCTTGAAGCCATGGCGTGCGAGACGGCCGTAGTCGCCAGCGATGTCGGCGGGATCCCAGAGGTAGTCGATGACGAGGCCACCGGACTACTAGTGCACTACGACGAGAAGCATCCAGCCGAATTCGAGTCGGCCCTCGCCGCCGCGATCAACCGGGTCGTGTGTGATCCAGCGTTGGCGTCAACGTTCGGCCTAGCCGGGCGAGAGCGGGCGATCAGCAAGTTCGGATGGGACACCATCGCCCACAGGACCATCGACGTGTACCAACAGGCGATCGACGGCTAAGGCGCGAAGTTCGTCGCTGCGACCTGACGTTAGGAGTTCGCGGCCTCAAACGCAGCCACGACATCAGCCGGGACTCGCCCGCGCTCGGTGACCTTCATGCCATTGGCCCTGGCCCAGGCCCTCATCTCAGCGGCCCTGCCGCGGCCATCGCGGCCATCGCGGGCGTGGCGGCGAGCGCGCGTACGCTCAGCACGGCGCCCCTTATCGATGTAGACCTGGAACAAACCTCGAAGCTCCTCGGCATTCGCTGCCGACAAGTCAATCTCGAACGCTCTTCCGTCCAAGCAGAATCTCACTGTCTCGTCAGCCGGACCGCCCTTGAGGTCGTCCTCTAGCCATTCCGTAATTCTACGTGTCACTTGTTTACTCACTTTCTGTTTCTGAACTCTCGTGAACTAAACTCACTGGAAGTTCTCCTGCCAGAACTCTGGCATACGCATGACGATACACCACATGACTCGCCCGCAGTCAATAGCGATTATCAAACAGCTCCGATATTGGCACGACTCGCGGACGAAAGACGGCGAATCATCCGCTCATTACCAAGCGTATTCGGCTTCACTCGTTCCAAGTCCAGGAACTCGGCTACTCCCTCATCTTCAGATCGAAGGAGTTCGGCGAACACTTCGGGCGGCACAACCTCGCCTTGGTATCGCTCGAATCCATGGCGTTCGAAGAACCCAGTTTCGAAAGTAAGACAGAACACGCGACCCACGCCTAGCATCTCCGCTCGATCCAGCAGAAGCCGCAGAACTCGCCCGCCCACGCCTCTGCCAACGAATCCCGGGTCAACGGCGAGTGTTCTTATCGGTTCTTCGAAGTTGGGGGGGAGACACGATCTTGAGTTTGGTCAGCTTGGGCTGATTACGTCCGTGGCCCCTTGATGCTGGCGGTGTCTACGCCAAACCAGTAGAAGGAGCCACGGACATGGATGACGGTACGACGATTCTGTTTGGCCTGCCAGGGGTCGCGGTGCGCGATGTTGAGCGTGTCGATGGTGGGCGGTTGGTGCATGTGGTCACCGATGACACCGGCGCCTCGGCTTGTCCGGTGTGCGGGGTGTTCTCGGACACGGTCCGCCAGTATCGGACAACCAGGCCGAAGGATCTTGGGTATGGGGAAGAGCCGCTGGCAGTTCGCTGGCACAAGACCCAGTACGCGTGTCGGGAACAGTCGTGTCCGCGCAAGGCGTTCACTGAATGCGTCCGAGAGATCCCGGCCGGGGCCCGAGCCACTGGCCGGTTGCGCCGCGCGGCCGCGGACGCGGTCGCCGCGGGTGCTTCGGTCGCGGCCGCGGTGCGTGAACACGGGTTGAGCTGGCCGATCGTGCATGCGGCGTTCGTGGCCAAAGCGGACGCGCAACTGGTTGAGCCCCGGCAGGTTCGGGTGCTCGGTATCGATGAGACACGCCGCGGGCGGCCGCGCTGGAGTAAAGATCCAATCAGCGGGAAGTGGCTGAAACTGGACACGTTCGAGACGAACTTCTTCGATCTCGACGGTGATGGTGGCCTGCTCGGTCA
>JAUYJT010000012.1 GCA_030700225.1 Candidatus Nanopelagicales bacterium
CCGCGTGGTCCCTGGGAGGCGCGACCGACCTGGACTCGTTGGCCAGCGTCTGCTGGCCACATCACCGTCAACTCGACCTCGGCCGGTGGGAACTGACCCGCGACACCGAGCCAGACCAACCCGGGGCGGGCCAACCCGGGGGCGGGGAACCCCCCGCGGGCGATCCATCCCAGCCGTGGTGGACCGTCACCCCAACACCGCGACACCGATGGCGAAGACCCCCGCCCTAGCCACGGGCGGTACGGGACGGATTCCTGCGCGGGCCGAGACCAGTCCCCCACTTCGTTGGGGGAGGGACCCCCAACGTGAGGCTTGAAGCCGCCGGGCGCGGCCCCCGGAGGAACCGGGCGCGGCCCCCGGAGGAACCGGGCGCGACCCCCGCAGGAACCGAGCGCGACCCCCGCAGGAACCGAGCACAGGGCAGCCCAACAACCCCGAATACAGGCTCTCCTGCTTCTTTCGTGGCAGTTTCATGATCGTTTAGACCGTCCTGGGAGTTGCGGGTCGAGGCCGCCGAGGTTGAGCATGATCATGGCGATGAGGGCCTGGGCGCTGTGGAAGCCGTAGGCCATTCGGGCCAAGACGCGACTCTTGGTGTTCGTGGATTCGACGATCGCGTTGGAGAGGTCGTGTTCGATGCTGGCCAGGATCCGGGCCCGATGTTTGGTGATGGCCTTGGCCAGTTTGATGAACGCCGGGATCTGGCAGCAGGCCCGCCGTGAGGCCGCACTCGCGGGCGGCTTGAAACGCGGCGCGGTGACGGTCGGGGAATCCGCTGGCAGGCTCGAGCACCACCAGCTGTTCTTCGACCGGATGAAGGGACGCCGGACCGAGAGCCCCGTGCACCGCCACGGCCAGCGCGGGCGCCCGCGCAGACCAGCCCCGGTGCCGGTCGTTCGCCCTGGCCTCGGATGGACCCAGCCGAAGTTGTTCGAAGCCCGCCGGGACTTCACCTGTTTCGACGAAGACGAAGACACCGACCTGAGCAACCCGTGGCTGACTTGGGCGATCTACCTGGCTCACCGCAGGGGCGAGGCCCGCGGCTGGAGACCGGGGACCCGCCGAGACGTTCGCCGGGGACTGATCATCGTCTTGTCCAGACACACCGCCGGCACCGAGGTGCACTACTGCGAGATCTTCCCGGCCCTGCGGGCCCGCTCGATCAGCGTCGAGCGGGTCGGCGAGGTCCTCGAGGAGATGGGCGTTCTCGTCGACGACCGGCGGCCTTCCTTCGAAGTCTGGCTGGACCGCAAACTCGACGGCCTCGCCCCGGGCATCCGCGACGCCGTCGAGATCTGGCTGCGAACCATGCGCGATGGCGGCCCCCGCTCCAAGCCCGCCGACATCGCCTCCGTCTGGAATCGCATGAACAACCTGCGCCCTGCGCTGATGGACTGGTCAGGCCGCCACGACCATCTGCGCGAAGTCACCCGCGACGACGTCGTCGCTGTCCTCGACGAACTGCACGGATCACGCCGCGCCAACGTCCTGGGCTCGCTGCGGTCGCTGTTCGCCTTCGCCCTGAAAAAGCACATGGTCTTCCGCAACCCGACCCGAGGCATCAAGGTCGGCGCACACCCCTACGGCATCATCCTCAGCCAGCCTGGCGGTCAACACACGCCGCCCGCACCTCAGCCATGACCTCCCTGCTCCTGGACGACATCGATCTGGGCAACCGGCGGCTGACCATCAGCGGCCGGGTCCGACCGATCGACAAGCTCACCCACGAGATCCTGATCGAATGGCTCGACTACCGGCGCACCCGCTGGCCGCGAACAGCGAACCACCACCTGATCATCAACCAGATGAGCGCAAACGGAACCGGTCCGGCCAGCACCATCTACTTCGCCAAGACAGCACTGCGCGGCCAGGCCGCGACCCTCGAACAGCTGCGCGTCGACCGGCAGCTCCAAGAGGCCCTGGCCCATGGCCCGGACCCGCTCCACTTGGCCGCCGTGTTCGGACTCGACCCCAAAACCGCGATCCGCTACGCTGACAACGCCAGGCAGCTCCTTCAGACCACCGCCGAGGAACAAGACCCCGCCAGTCCCCGCGAACCCAAGGGTCCGAACACCCCATAGAAGCTACACGTTCACCAGTTCACCCCGAAGACCCTTCAGTTCGCGTGAACTCTGGGGAAACCCGGCCCGTGAGGAACATCGATGCAATAAGTCACGCTAAGCACCTTTAGTCGCGATGAACAGCAGCCCCTCGAGGGCTAACGTGATACACCACCTGTTGTAACGGAATATAGGAGTTAGATGCCTGGGGCAATGAGTCGGGCCATCCCGAACAGGTCTGGGCACAGACTGCTCGCGGAGCAACCGTAGTTGCGTGTCAGGTGGCCAAAGATTTCCTCTTTGGCAGAGTCTGGAATCAGGATGCCTTGAAGGTAAGTGACGACACGCTGTTGCTCAAGGCGACGGGGGCGCTGCAATTGTTGTAGTTCTGGCCGGGGAAAGAGAGATGCTGGCCGTAGTAGGTGGAGATGCAACCACCGTAGTCGGCGTCTCTGTAGAGGTTGATCACGTTGGTGAAGATGCCCTTGCCGTATGAGTTGGTTGCGTCGTTAATATGGTCGCCCACGTATTGGACGCCATAAAGCGTCCCCGGCGTGCCTCCGGCCCACGCACCATTCCCGCCATCACACCGGGTTCCTTTCCAAAGCACTACCGTATGGTCTCCCGTACTGCAATCACCCAGATTGGGCACGTCCTCTTGTACGGTAGGTGCAACCAGGGAGGGATGAGGAATGGGTGCGTTCGGTTCGCCTGACTCACTTGAATCAGCGGAAGAAGCCACGTCTTCGATAGCCGCGCCAGATGAGGCGCTGCTCTTAGTGACAGCACCCGTCAGGGCCTCAGATGTCTTGGCCAATTCTGTCTCGCAGTCCTTGACCGCTTTCTCCGCTTCCGGAATCCCTTGCTTTGCATCGTTGAAGAAGGACGTGTCCATGCTGGTGAGAGCCTGCTCGCATTGATCAATGCTGGCTTCGTATGCCTTCAACTGTGCTGTGTTGGAACTGTCCTCGACCAAGTAGTCGTGCGCGTTTCTTGCGTTGGTTAGTTCCACTGCCGCGATGGAGTAGCCCTCACTGACGGTGGCGAAGACATCATCCGCGATCCCGGTCTCCATCTTCGTTACGCCGCTCCGAAACTCATTCAGACTCGACGTGACTTGGCTGTTCGCTTCTGCGGTCGTGGTGGGCACTTCGGGGCCGTAATTCACCACGGGGGTTGGGTCTGAATCGGAACCGGAAGATGCGGTGGGAGAGGCTGCGGTCTCACCTGAGCAGGCACCCAACATCAAGCTACCGACAACAACCGCTGCTCCGAACAGCATTTTCGTATTCGCCATGTTGGATTCCCTCCTTTCGCAAAGGGACACTACAGCGCATCAGCGATCTAGTCGCGGTGAGCGCGCCTGAAGCAGACACGTACGTCCGCCTCGGCCAGTGAGGAACAACCATGCGAAACATTACGATTAGGAAGCGCATCGCTAAGGACCCGCGAAGAAATAAGGTAGGACCTTCACGGCATGTCGCTTGGCAGGATCGTGTAGTTCCACTCGCCGTGGAATTCGTGACGGATCAGAGGTAACGCGTCGATGTCCTGCTGGGTGTAGCTGATCCCGGTGGGGTATTCGCCGGTGTCGAGGACGGCGTGTACGGTGAGGCCGGTTTCGGTGGTGGTGCTGGCGACCAGATCGACGATGGCTTGGTGGCTGATCAGCGGTCGGCCTCGCCAGTTGAGGGTGATCTGGGAGAAGAGCCGGTGCTCGATCTTGTTCCATTTCGAGGTGCCCGGCGGCAGGTGAGTGACCGTGATGGTCAGGCCGGTGTCGGCGGCGAACCGGGCCAGTTCGATCTTCCAGGCCCGGACCCGCGAGCCGTTGGACCCGCCGCCGTCCGCGCAGATGAGGAGCCGGTCGGCGTGCGGGTACCTGTCGCGGCCGATGGTGTCCCACCAAGTGCGCAGGGTGGCCACGACGAACGCGGAGGTGTCGTGGTCGGTGCCGACGCTGACCCAGCCGGTGTTGGCGGACACGTCGTAGACGCCGTATGGGATCGCCTTGCCCAGTTCGGGGTCGGGGAAGTCGTGGACGTTGACCCGTTCCGGTCGCCCGGCGGGGGCGTATTCGCGGCCGCCGTTCTTGAACGCCCCGACGAGTTCCTTCTTCTTGGTGTCCACCGATACGACCGGCTGCCCGGCAGCCGCGTGGTCGGCGACTTGATCGGCGAGGTAGCGGAACTGGGCGTCCCGGTCGGCGTGCTGACGGCCCTCGGTGACCTTGGCGTTGCCCTGCAGGCTGAACCCCATCGACGCCAGCATCCGCGCCACTGTCCGATCCGAAACGGTGTGCCCCTCCCCGGTGAGCACCCCAGCCAGGTGCCGCGTCGACTTGGTCGTCCACACCAGTGGCGACATCGGGTCTCCCCTGGTCTCTGGATCCACCAACTCCAGCAGCCGCGCCGCCAGCACCGGGTCGGTCTCGGCCAGCTTCTTACGCCCCCCGCCCGGTGCCCTGACCCGGGCCTGCGGCTCCGGTCGGCCCTCCATCTCCCGCACGCCACGGGCCACCGTGTCCGGATGCGCCCCGGTGGCCCGCGCGACCGCCTTAATCCCGCCACGGCCCAGCTCCCCGGCCTCCGTGCCCAGGAACAGTCGGCGTTGCCGCTCATCCAAGTGGCCCCTGAGGACCTCGTACCTACGGCCAACAGACTCCGCAAGATCCACGTTGCTGCTCATAGCGCAAACGATAGTGGCCCCGCATCGGGAAACCTACGTTATTATGACGCGCGCCCTAACGATCGTTCGCGGACACCCTCGCAAGTGGGCGATGGCTACGAGGCGGGCACTGTAACGCATCACCACGATCTGAACCGGGCACGGCCCCGGAGGAACCCGGATCAGATCGTGATCAGGAACCCGTCCGTGTCGCGGGCGGGACGAGGTGTGGGCGGCTGGGCCGGGAAGCCAAGAGCGATCATGCCGAGGGGCTGCCAGTCATCAGCGACGCCGAGAACAGAACGCACGACGTCAGGACAGAACACGGTGGAGGAAACCCATGCTGACCCGAGGCCCTCAGCGGACAGCGCGATCATCAGGTTCTGGACGGCGGCTCCTCCGGCCATCAGGAACATGTCTCGTTCGTAGCCAGCCCTCGCCGCGTCGGGATAGTCGTGAGCGGCGCCGCCGAGATCCAGGAATGGAAGCACCAGCTCGGGGGAACATCGCAGCAGAGCACCTCGCTTCAGACGGCGTTCGATGGCGGCATTGTCGAATCCGTCGAGCTGTGCCAGGTCATTGCGCCAGCGCTCGGCCATGGCATCGAGAAGCTCGTCACGACGCTGCTTCGTGCGCAGGTGCAGGAAGCGCCATGGGGATGAGTGATGTGGCGCGGGCGCGGCGATGGCGGCTGCGACGGCGCTTCGGACAAGCGCACTGGGAACGGGCAGGGCAGCGAATTCCCGCACGGTCCGGCGGCTCAGTGGCGCGTGGCGCATGCCGTCGGCGAAGGATTCGCCTGCTCCGCGCCGGAACAGGTCCTCTTGCGCCGGTCGGATCAGGTCAGCCGCGCCTGGACCGTCATCGGCGATGACGGTTGAGGAAATGCCACGGGCTACCGCTACGGGGAGACCAGACGACTTGCCGCGCACGAGGTCGGCCGCCCCGGCGATCTCATCAGCTACCGCGGGTGCGGTGACAGCCAGCGTGTTGCCGTAGCTATCGAAGGCGCCGCTCAGATCGAGAATGGGCCTCATGCCAGCCACTCCGATGGCCGTGTCTGTTTGTCCGAGCCTCCAGGCCCTGCCCAGTGTGTCGGTGACTACGACCGCGAGCGGCGCGACCCCTGTGGCGGACTGAAGCTGGGCTCGCAGTCGCCGGGCCGAACCGTCCGGGTCTTTCGGCAAGAGCACAACGGATCCGGGGGCTGTGTTGCTCGCGTCTACGCCTGCGGCCGCCAGCACGAGCCCGATCTTCGTGCGGACGATGCGAGTGTCCCCGGTCCTGGCCACTACATCGGCGGTTTCGTCGCTTACGGCCTTATCCCGGGCTACGCCGGTGAGCAGGCGACCCTCAGCCTTGGCCACGACCTTGCTGCTGATCAGGATCACGTCGCCGGGTCGCACGCCGAAGGTTCCGTCCGGCCAACACAACGCGGTGAGCGCGTCTCGCAGCTCCGCCACCAGGTCGGTGCTTGGCGTTACCTCGCCGATCCCTGGCACGGCGACGACACTCAGTCCGGACGGGGCGACTGGTAGCCCTGGGCTCGCCTTAGGTCCAGTCACGATCGAACCCGGTCACCCAGATCGATCGCAGCCGCTGCGATCTTCGCCGATTCCACTACGTCGTACATCAGCAGCGGCCGCTCCGCGACCAGCCACCCCTCTTCGCGGAGGGCACTGGAGTGCTCCTCGTCAACGGTGTCGACCAGCCAGGCATCCAGCACGCCGCCATCGCGACGTCTCCCGTAGTGCCGCGCGACATCGCCAGCGGTAGCCGGTACCCCGATAGCCTCCAGACAGCGATCTGCCATCCCGCGGACTGGAGCTCCGCTGATGATGGGCGAGACCCCAACTACCGGAGCAGCGGTCTGCTCCAGGGCCTCCGGAACGCCCGGAACGGACAGGATGGCGCCGATGCTCACTACGGGATTGCTCGGTGCCACGATTACCAGATCCGCTGACACGATCGACTCCACTACCCCTGGGCCCGCTGTGGCGGAGTCGGCGCCGACGTAGGCGAATCCTTCCGCGGGTATGTCAGCGGAGTGTCGGACCCACCATTCTTGGAAGTGCATCGCCCTTGCCTGCGGGTCACGCACGCGAACGTGTGTTTCGACGCGGTCGTTGGTCATGGGCAGAAGGAGCACGCCCGGGTTCCAGCGGGCACACAGCGCCGCGGTCACCTCGTTCAACGGATATCCGGCCGCGAGCATCCCAGTTCGCACGAGATGCGTCGCGAGGTCACGGTCGCCCAGTCCGAACCACGTGTTCGGCAAGCCGTAGGCGCGAAGTTCCTCGTTCACCCGGAAGGCTTCGTCGGATCTTCCCCAGCCCCGCTCCTCGTCCAGCCCCGACCCGAGCGTGTACATGATCGTGTCAAGATCCGGTGAGATGCGCAGTCCGTGCAGCTGAATGTCATCGGCCGTATTGCCGATGACTGTGATCTCGTGCGGTGTGCCGTCATCGGCTGCGACATCTCGAAGCCCGCGCGTGAACCGGGCTCCTCCATGGCCCCCGGCCAACACAGATACGCGCATCGCCCGATCGTGGCAGGCGGCCAGCCCGATCCGATCCTGAGGGTCAAGTATGCGGATTCCTGGCCGCTTCTAGGCTCAGTCTGTGCGAGAACCAAACGATCGGGAGATCCTGCGCGCGCTAAGGCGAGCGGAGAAGGGGATGTCAATAGACCCGCGGGAGGCCGAGTGTCTCTTGGCAGCGCGCGGCGAAAACCTTGAGCGTCTTGTCGCTGTCGGTGGCCGTGTGCGCGATGCGGGGCTCGTCGAGGCGGGGATTCCCGGGCTAATCACTTACTCGCCGAAGGTGTTCATTCCCCTCACCCGCTTGTGCCGGGACCGTTGCCATTACTGCGCATTCGCAACCGACCCGGCGAGCCTCAGGTCTGCTGGCCAGAGCCCCTATCTGAACATGGCTGAGGTCGTCCAGACCGCCAGGTCCGGCGCTCAGGCTGGCTGCACGGAGGCGTTGTTCACGCTCGGCGACGCCCCAGAACTCCGCTGGCCAGCCGCGGCGGAGTGGCTGGACTCGCGTGGCTACGAGGACACGTTCGCGTATCTGCGAGCCGCTGCGATCGCGGTCCTGGAGGAAACGGGGCTGCTTCCGCACTTGAATCCTGGAGTCATGTCTTGGCAGCAGATCCAACGGTTGCGGCCCGTGGCCCCGAGCATGGGCTTGATGCTTGAGTCGTCCAGCCGCCGACTGTTCACCGAGGCGGGCGGTGTCCACTACGGGTCGCCGGACAAGGATCCGGAAGTCAGGCTGCGCTCGATCGCTGATGCTGGGCGCCAGGACGTCCCCTTCACAACGGGCGTTCTCGTCGGGATCGGCGAGAGCGCCGGGGAGCTAATCGACTCGATACTGGCGATTCGCTCACTGGCCCGCGAATACGGTCACATCCAGGAAGTGATCATCCAGAGTTTCCGCGCGAAGCCCGGCACGGTCGCGGGTTCCAGGCCCAGCATGTCCACAGATGCCTACGTAGCGTGCGTTGCTACTGCTCGGATACTGCTTGGTCCACTCATGCGAGTGCAAGTCCCTCCCAACCTCAGTGAGGCGCAGGACCTGGCCAGACTCATAGCCGCGGGTGCCGATGACTTCGGAGGCGTCAGCCCGATAACGCCCGACCACGTGAATCCTGAGCGGCCTTGGCCCGGTGTGGAGGAGCTGCGGTCCTTGACGGTCCGGGCGGGTTTCGAGCTTGTCCCAAGGTTGGCGGTGCATCCTCGGTACGTCAGGGAAATCGAGACGTGGGTTGACCCCAGGCTCCACGAGCACGTATTGGCCTTAGCGAACGCCGAAGGGCTGGCGCAGCGCGAAGCTGCCCCACGCGGCATCCCATGGCAGGAGCCCGACCTGGCACTTTCGGAACTCGCGCTGCTACGTCGTGCCGCGAGATCAGCGGCGAATGGGGGCGGAGTCGCGAACTTCGGGTCCGGGTCAGGCTTGGGCATCGGCGATTCGGTCGCCGCGCAGATGGCCGACCGCGCCCGGCGTATCCGACAGCCCGAGTTCCTACCGCATGATCTGCGAATGGCGATGAACCTCGCTGGACGGGATCCGGCCGCTCTGGCTGCCCCGCGCAACCGGGATTTGGCCGTGGCGTTGATGGCCTGTGACGGCCCGGCTCTCGAAACCGTGTGCCGGATGGCCGATGACGTGCGAGCTGATGCTGTGGGCGAGACGATCACCTACGTCGTCAACAGGAACATCAACTTCACGAACGTCTGCTACTCCGGGTGCCGCTTCTGCGCCTACGCCCAGCGCGAAGATGATCCCGATGCCTTCACGATGAGCCTGGACGAAGTGGGCAAGCGCGTTGTGGAAGCCGCCGACTGTGGCGCGTCTGAGATATGCATGCAGGGCGGCATCCACCCGAGGCTTCCGGGGTCTGCGTACTTTGACCTTGCCCGCGAGGTCAAGCGGCGTGGCCCCGAGTTGCACCTGCACGCATTCAGCCCCATGGAAGTCGTCAATGGCGCGGCACGCAGCGGACTGAGCGTTCGTGAATGGCTGCTGGCCGCGAAGGAGGCGGGCGTCGATTCGATACCCGGAACCGCCGCCGAGATCCTCGATGACGACGTGCGGTGGATCCTGACGAAGGGCAAGCTGCCGTCGCGAGCTTGGATAGACGTCATCTCGCTCGCACACGAGGTTGGGTTGCCGTCGAGCGCGACGATGATGTACGGGCACGTCGACGGGCCGGAGCAGTGGGTCGATCACATCGTCACGATCCGTCGGGTCCAAGAAGCGACGGGCGGATTCACCGAATTCGTGCCGCTGCCGTTCGTTCACCAGCAGGCGCCCATCTACCTATCCGGAGTGGCCCGACCCGGTCCAACGCGCCGCGACAATCGAGCTGTGCACGCGCTAGCTCGTTTGATGTTGTTCGGCGCCATTGATCACGTTCAGGCTTCTTGGGTCAAGCTGGGGGAGGACGGCTGCGCTGAAGTGCTCAACGGCGGCGCGGATGACATGGGCGGCACGCTCATGGAGGAGTCGATCTCCCGAATGGCCGGATCCCAGCACGGAACCAGCCGAACACCCAGCCAGATGGCGGCCTTGGCGACTCTGGCCGGCCGTTCCTGCGCCCCCAGGACCACGGTCTACGGGGCTGCCCACGGAGCTGTCGCAGCTACTTGATTCAGGCCGCGTGGGGAAGTTGTCAACAGGCTTGGAACCCAAGATGTGCCACATTGTCGGGTTTCTATCCACAGATCTTGGAATTTCGCTTGACCAAGGCGAAGAACACCCATGTAATTACAACCGCGTCGTCAGGGGCAGGGAGAGCTGGCGGTGCGTCCGTGGAGGGGAAGAGGGAGGACCACGGTGAGTGAGACATTTTCATTGCCAATGACCGAGGATGAAGAACTGCCTTGGCAGGAGCGGGCTCTGTGCGCGCAGACTGACCCAGAGGCGTTCTTCCCCGAAAAGGGCGGCAGCACGCGGGAGGCCAAGAGGGTCTGCCTGTCGTGTGAGGTTCGCGGGGAATGCCTGGACTATGCGCTCGCCAACGATGAGCGCTTCGGTATCTGGGGTGGCCTCAGCGAGCGGGAACGCCGCCGCTTGAAGCGCGCTGCTGGCTAACGTCCGGGGGAGTTACTGGCGTAGCTCGACCGGTTCGGACGTTGCCTGGAGCGAGTCGCGAACGCCGTCAAGGCCGCAACTCGAAATCAGAGTCGCGAAACCGCCCCATTGTGTCGCGAATGTCGCCTAATGTGTCGCACGCGCCGCGAGTGTCGGCGCAGGTTGGGGCGGCATGAGTACAGCGACGACGGCCAGCTGGTTGGCATCCCGCACGCGGCCCTCCGTTCACAGGAAGGGCGAGCATCGTGTGACGGCCATCCTCGTGGCCCACGACGGTGAGGTTTGGCTCCCGAGGGCGCTAGATGGATTGGCGCGGCTGGCCCGCCATCCAGACCAGGTGATCGCCGTCGACTCAGGTTCGCGGGATCGCAGCGTTGAGTTGCTGCGTAGATCACCACACGTAAGCGAAGTCGTGGTCGCCGACAGGGATTTCGGTTTCGGCGAAGCCGTCGGGCTTGGGCTGGCCCGGGCAGGCAGAGTCGTGGATGTCACCGAAGTGGATGTCACCAGCGCCGCAACCGTTGACATCAGGACAGGAAACCCTGGGGGCGTTCGGACTCCCGAGCAGCAGCGGGGCGTAGAGCCTGGCGCGACTGTGGAGTGGCTGTGGCTTCTGCACGACGATGTCGAGGTCAGCCCGGACTGCCTTACGCGGATGCTGTCGGCCGCTGACGCACATAAGGACGCGTCAGTCATCGGACCCAAGGTCAAGGGCTGGAACGACCGTGGACTTGTCGTGGAGTGCGGAGTATCCATAGCGGGATCGGGCCGCCGTGACGTGGGAGTGACCCGGGGGGAACGCGATCAGGGCCAGCTCGATGGCCGCCTCGACGTCCTCGGCGTCGGCAGTGCCGGGATGCTCGTTCGCCGGGAACTGTGGGAGCGGCTAGGCGGCTTCGACGCCGAACTTCCCATGTTCCGCGATGATTTGGAGTTCTGCTGGCGTGCCCGCAGGTCTGGTGAGCGCGTCATCGTGGTGCCGGGGGCGGAGATCCACCACGCCGAAGCCGCCTTCCGGGGCCACCGCTCAATAGAGGCGGCACCTGATGAGGCCCTCAGCGCCGATCGGCGGGCCGCTGCCATGGTCATGCTGGCGCACGCACCGAAGCGGCGCGTGGTGCTGAAGGGACTGCGGCTGCTGCTGGGTTCGCTGATTCGCGGGATCTTCCTGACTTTGGTCAAGGTGTCCGACGGGGCGTGGGACGACCTACGGGCTGTGATCGGTGCTTTGTCCTCGCGTCGCGCGGTTGCCAGCATGAGGGCGCGCGTTCGTCAGGCCGGTGACGTAGGCGACGGCGCGGCCAGGCAGCTCCGGCCTTCACGCGGAGCCACAGCCACGCATTGGCGGGACGATCTGGCCCAGATTCTCGGCGCGAAGTCCCGGGGAAACTCCTCGGGGGCAGCATCACGGGAAGATGCCAGGCAAGCCTTGCGCTCCCGCATCCGGAACGCGCGTATCTTCGCCCTGGCCGTCGTCATGCCTGTACTGATCGTCTGCCTGGTAGCTACGGCTGGACTGTGGTTCGGGCCCGGGCGGCTGCTCGGCGGGGCGCTCCTGCCGGCGCCCGACAGTGTCGCTGACCTGTGGTCATCGTTCTCGTCTGCCTGGCATGACGTCGGCCTGGGTTCGGCAGTCCCGTCGGCTCCGTATCTGCTACTTCTGGCCGCCGGGGCGATTCCGCTGGCGGGCAGCGCGACCATGGCCGTGCAGGTGATGCTCCTACTTGGCCCTGTCTTCGCGGCTGTCACGTCGTACCTGTCGCTCCGGGGGCTCGTGCGCGGAATTCCTAGACTCGTCGCCGCACTGGCCTACGCACTCTTGCCCGCGACGATCGCCGCGGTGGGAACCGGGCAGCTCGGAACCATAGCCGTCGCGATCCTGCTGCCCCCGGCCGTGCGCATGATCGCAAGGGTGTCCACGCTGAGCGGCTCGACGCTCCGGTCCGCCAACTGGTCCACTGCCGGGGGAGCGGCACTGCTGATGGTGTTCATGTTCGCGTTCGCGCCGCCGGTGAGCCTGCTGATCGCGGGCTTTGGGCTCGGCGTCGCGCTGGTTAGGCGCACCCGGACCGGTGTCGCCCGGATGCTCGTGGTTCTCCTGGCACCGCTGGCGGTTCTTTGGCCCTGGTCCGCCTACGTAGTGACCAATCCGACGTTGCTGCTCTTCGAGGTTGGAGCGGTGTCCCCGGCGCTCACAGATCCCGGTCCCAGTCCGCTGGAGCTTCTCGCGCTGAATCCGGGGGGCCCGGCGGCTCCCCCTGCGCTCCTGGGGGCTGTCCTGGCCGTATTGGCCGTGCTCGCGCTCCGCAGACGCAGGACCCGCGCGCGTGTGGCGACCGCATGGCTGTTCTTCGTTGGGGCACTGGCTCTGGCTACAGCGCAGAGCGTCCTACTCGTCCCTGTTCCGTGGAGCCAGCTTCACCAGTCCGCTTGGCCCGGCGCGACCACTGTGGTGATGGGCGCGGCTCTGATCTTCGCTGCGGCTGTCGGCGCTCCGCTGTCCTGGATGAGGAGCCGCAGGCGGATCACGGTCCTCGCTGTCGGGCTGCTGACGCCAGCCTTGCTCGCGGCGTGGTGGGGGATGTCCGGGGGCCAGATCATGGAGAGGGGAGATCCCTCGGGTGTGTCACCGTTCATCGCCGCCGAGATGGTTGGCCCGAATGCCCCCCGGACGATGGTCATCTCCGGTGCCGCGAACGGCGCTGTGACCTACCGGCTGATCTCGGGTGAGGGCTCAAGGATCGGGGACGCGGACGTCGCTCCGCCGTCTGGGACCATGGCCGAGCTCGATACCGGCGTTGCCCGCATGCTCGCCGGGCAGGGGGACGCGACCTTCCTGGCTGATGAGGCGATCAAGTACGTGCAGGTGCGGCAGCGTGATGCCCCCCGGATCGCCCGGCAGATGGATGCCGTCCCCGGGTTGAGTCGCCTGTCCACTGTCAGCGGCACCGCGCTGTGGACGGTTTCTGGGGTTCGTGCCCGCGCGGATGCGACCGCGTCAGACGTGGCATCCGCGCCGTCGCCGATCCTGGGGGAACTTCCTGGGCGGGTGCTGGCGCTGTTCGCGCTGCTGGCCCTCGTCGTGCTCGCCTCACCCAGACTGCGTCGCCGACAGGACTCACCCAGGTTGGCCACTGACGCTGGAGGTGAGTGCCCGTGAGCCGCAGGAGCGGACTGGCGGCGGTCTTGGTGCTCGCCCTGGGCGTTGGTGTGGTAGCCGTCGGGACCTTCGCCGGAGAAGACCTAGTGGTGGCGTCTGGCGACTCGGTGGCGCCAGTGCGCGAGCATGTCCGTTCGTCTCGCTTGGGCTGTCCGGACGTCGGCGACATGGAGGGCAGGTCCACCTGGGTGAGTGCGGCGAGTGTCCCTGGATTGCCAGGCCAGTCTCAGGATGGTTCGCTCAACGTGATCGGGGGGGCCAAGCTGTTCACGATCGGCACCCCCGGTGGGTCGGGGACGGTGGATCAGTTCAGCTCCGATTCCGCACAGGTTCGCGCGACTGGCGGCATGGCGCCCGGGGTCGTGTCCGCCCGCGTGTCAAGCGATCGCCGCGAGGAGGGACGTGGAATCGCGAGCACGCCGTGTTCGCATCCGTCTTCGGACCTCTGGCTGCTCGGTGGCGGCGCCAGCAAGGGTCAGCGCGATGTACTCGTGCTGACCAACCCAACCGATACCGACGCGGTCGCCGATGTCCGCGTATATGGCCCTGACGGCCTGGTAGACACAACGGGGACGCGGGGATTGGCTGTGGGCCCGGGGCAGGCATCTGAGCTGCAGCTCGACGCGGTCGCCCCCGATGTTCCTGTACTCGCGCTGCATGTGACGACCAAGGTTGGGCTTGTCACCGCCGCAGTGCTTGACAACCGCATGGATGGGCTGGTTCCCCGGGGGGTTGAGATCATCCCGGCGATCGCGGGCCCGCGCAAGCGGTTCGTCATACCAGGTGTGCCCAGCGGGACAGGGGTCCGGGAGCTTCTATTGTTCGCGCCTGACAAGCCTGGCACCGTCAAGGTGCGGGCCTTCACTTCCGGCGGCGTTGTCGGGATGCCTGCCATGCCCGGAACTCGGGTTGGTTTGGACAGCGTCGTGCGTGTCGGACTGACCGGGATACTGGCGGGTCGCGCGGCGGCGGTTGAGGTCACAAGCAACGTGCCCGTGCTGGCGGCCGTGTCTGCTTCATCTGATTTGAGTTCGCGCGGATCAGATCTGGTGTGGGGGGTCCCAGGCTCCGCGCTGTCAGGTGCTTCGGCGATCGCCGGGCTTCGGTCGGGTTGGAGCACCAAGCTCCTGCTGACCGCCACAGACGGTGACGCGCGGGCCTCGATAAGCGTCCTTCCCGCGGCCCTGTCCGGGGCCAAGCTGGTTCCGGTCGGTGATCCGGGTGGCGAGATCGTGGTTCCATCCGGCCGGACTGTGGAAGTTGATGTGAAGGCGCCGAAGACCTCCGTCTACTCGGTTGTGGTCCGGCGGCTCGACGGGCGCGGCCTCCATGTCGCTCACGTGCAGGCGGACCGCGACGGAATGATGACAGGCTACGCGGCGGTGGATGTTTCACCGTGGGTCAAACTGCCGCCTGTAGGTCCGGAATACGGGCGCGGTTGAGCAGCGGCGACACGGGCCCAATTACCTGGGCGACGGGGGCAAGAGAGTAGTTTTCGCATGTGAGCCGTGCCCGTCGCTGTAGCAAGCCGTCGTGCAATCGATCCGCGATCGCGACACTCACGTACGTCTACGCCGACTACACCGCTGTACTCGGGCCACTGGCCACGTACGCCGAACCGCATTGCTATGACCTGTGTCAGGTACACAGCGAGCGGCTGACCGCACCCAGGGGGTGGGAAGTCGTAAGGCTCCAACCCGATCCAGACGCGTTGAAACCCAGTAGTGATGACCTGGAGGCTCTGGCGAACGCGGTGCGGGAAGCCGGGCGTCCGCGTCCCTCGGAACCGCTGGCCGCCGACGAGCCCACCCCCCCAGGGACGATGGAAGTCAACCGGCGGGGTCACTTGAGGGTTCTTCGCAGCGTCGACGGCTGACGCACAATCGAGCCCGCTAGGCTGCGAGCGTGCGAGATCTAGATGCTGTGATCAAGGCTTATGACGTCCGTGGCACCGTGCCCGATCAACTGGACGCCGAGCTGGTCCGAGATGTCGGGGCGGCGTTCGTGCATGCGGTCGGGGCCCGCAACGCGGATGGCGGGCCGGGAGCCGTAGTCGTAGGCAATGACATGCGAGAGAGCGGCCCGGAACTGGTGGCCGCCTTCAGCGATGGAGTATGCGGCCAGGGGTGCGACGTCGTGAGGATCGGACTTTGCTCCACCGACGGGTTGTACTTCGCCTCGGGAAGGCTCGGACTGCCGGGCGCCATGTTCACCGCCAGCCACAATCCGGCCCAGTACAACGGAATCAAGATGTGTCGGCCGGGGGCGGCTCCCGTCGGTCAGGACACCGGTCTTGGCGAGATCAAGCACATGATCGCCGAGGGGGCTATCCCTGAACCAGAGGGGCAGCGCGGATCAGTGCGGGACCGTGACCTGCTGGGGGAGTACGCGGGCTTCCTGCGTTCACTGGTTGACGTCAGCGGGATCCGGCCCCTGCGAGTAGTCGTCGACGCCGGTAACGGGATGGCCGGGCTCACGGTGCCGGCGGTTCTGGGTACGCAGGCGGGCCTGGCGCCCTTGCCGGTGACTGTGTCGCCGATGTACTTCGAGCTTGACGGGTCATTCCCGAACCATCCGGCGAATCCGATCGAACCTGCCAATCTCGTCGCTTTGTGCGAGAGGGTCCGGCAAGTGGGCGCTGACCTGGGGTTGGCCTTTGACGGTGACGCTGACCGCTGTTTCGTCGTGGACGAACAGGGCAACCCCGTCAATCCGTCAGCGCTCGGCTGCATGATCGCCGATCGGATCCTGACGGACGAGCCGGGGGCGACCATCATCCATAACGTCATCACGAGCCGGGCTCTGCCGGAGCTCGTGGAGCGGCGCGGCGGGAAGCCAGTGCGCACGCGCGTCGGCCACTCGTTCATCAAGGGCACGATGGCCGAAACGGGTGCGGTGTTCGGCGGTGAGCATTCCGGTCACTACTACTTCAGGGACTTCTGGCGGGCGGATTCGGGGATGCTGGCGGCCCTTCATGTCCTCTTCGCGCTGGGCCACACCGAACCTGGCACGACTTTGTCATCGCTGGTGGATACGTACCAGGTCTACCGCAACAGTGGTGAGATCAACTCCGAGGTCGCGGACCAGGCTGCCGCGACGGAGGCCATCCGCACCCGGTACGCGGGGCAAGAGATGGACGAGCTGGACGGGCTTACCGTGTGCGGGGACGGCTACTGGTTCAACGTCCGGCCTTCCAACACCGAGCCTCTACTGCGCCTGAATGTCGAGGCCGACGATGACGAGACGCTTGATCGCGTCACGAATGAGGTGTTGGCCATCATCCGTGGAGGGCGAGATGCCTGAGGATTCGCTGGGGATCGACCCTTTGCTGCGGGAGCTGCTCAGGTGTCCGTGCCCGGAGCATGTCGAGCTGGACGATGATCTGGCGGACAGCGAGTTGGTCTGCCGCCGTTGCGCCACACGGTTCCCTGTACGCGACGGGCTTCCCGTCATGTTGCTCGACGAGGCCACCGCGGGTCCGGCTGGCGTTGGCGAGGTTGCTGGGTGATGGAGCTCCGCCCGGACCGTCCGATCCTGATCGGCGGTGTGCTCAAGGACTACGACTGGGGTGTGGTTGACGGCCTGGCCGCGTGGACCGGGCAGCGAGATGGCCGTCGGCAGGCTGAGCTGTGGTTTGGGGCTCACGCCAGCTCTCCTTCGCCTCTGGCCGGTGACCATTCGGGACTCATCACCGATGTCCTGGCTCCGGAGGATGTGCCGCTGCTCGTGAAACTCCTCGCCGCGGAGACTCCCTTGTCGCTGCAGGTACACCCGGACAGGGCGACCGCGATCGCGATGGCGTCCGAGCCGGGCAGTCGCGGCCTGCTCGCGGACGAGAACGAGAAGACAGAGATGCTCGTGGCGCTCGCGCCGAGCACCGTGCTGGTGGGTTGGCGGCCGCCCGTGCAGGCGGCGCGGCTCCTGGGCTGCGCTGGCGTCAGCCCTGAGGTGTTGGCCGCGCTGGACTCCGGCGACAGCGCCTTGGCGGCGGCGCTGTTGCTCGGTTCTGAGGCGATGTCCCGCACCCTGGAACAGTGGCACTCCGCGCTGACCGAGTGCGGGCTGGACGAGGTCACGGTCATCGCGATGAGCGCTGTGGCCCGACGGTTCGGCGAGGATCCGGGAGTGGCTGTCGCGACGTTGCTGGACGCTAGGCGCCTGAGTCCAGGTGAGGCCGTTTACCTACCGGCGGGAGTGCCCCATGCCTACGTGCACGGGATGGGCGCGGAAGTGATGACATCGTCGGACAATGTGCTACGGCTTGGCCTGACCCACAAGACCGTGTCCGTGGAACACGCGTTGGAAGCGATGCGCCGCGACCGCACGGGGACGCTGTTGAGCGTCCCGGGCGACGGGCGGTACTCGGTCCCGGGGGCTCCCTTCGAGATTGTCTCGGTGGGTCACGAGCCCGTCGAGTTTGAGGGCGGAAGGTACAGGTTGGTCCTGCCCGTGAGCGGATCGGCCGCAGCCGACACGGGCACTGACGTGGCAACCGCACCGCAGGGTCTCGCGCTGGCCCTGACCTCGCGCACGCCGACGGTGAGGATCACCGCATCGGGTCACACTCTGGTGGCCGTGGCTCTCGCACAGGACCAGGTTTGAGCTCCGAGGGGGGACTGAGAGCCGTCGTGGCGGCCCTGCTGGCGAATGTCGGGATCGCGATCGCGAAGTTCATCGCCTTCGCGCTGACCGGCTCGTCGTCGATGCTCTCCGAGGCTGTTCACTCGCTGGCTGATTCCGGTAACCAGATCCTGCTGCTCGTCGGTAACAAGCGAAGCCGCCGACGCTCAACCTCGACACATCAATTCGGATACGGGCGGGTTCGCTACCTCTACGGGTTCATAGTCGCCATCGTCTTGTTCCTCGTCGGTGGCCTGTTCTCGCTGTTCGAGGGTTGGCACAAGATCCAGCACCCCGAGGCGCTCAGCGACCCCGGGGTGGCCTTCATAGTTCTTGGCGTGGCCATCCTGCTGGAAGGCCTGTCTCTGCGAATCGCGGTTCGGGAGGCCAAGAAGATGCGCGGTCGCCACGGGCTTCCCTCGTTCTTGCGGCGGACGCGCAACCCTGAGATTTCGGTGATCCTGCTGGAGGACACAGGTGCCCTCGTCGGGCTGGTGTTCGCTCTGGCTGGCGTGACTGTCGCCACGCTCACCGGTGACGGGCGATGGGACGGTCTCGGCGCTGCCGCTGTCGGCACCCTGCTCGTCGTGATCGCCGTGTTCCTGGGCGTTGAGATGGCATCACTGCTGACAGGGGAGAGCGCGCTGCCGGAGGAGGAGCGCGCGATTCGGCAGGCAATCGAGTCCACCGACGGCGTGGGCAGGGTCATCCATCTGCGCACTTTGCACCTTGGTCCGGACGAGCTCCTCGTCGCCGCCAAGATTGGGGTCGATCCTTCGCGGACGGCGCTGCAGGTGTCCTCGATCATCGACGCCGCCGAGAGGCGACTGCGCGAAACGGTGACCAAGGAATGCGTCGTGTACCTAGAACCGGACATCTACGAGCTGGGCGAGGCTGGGGGCACTTCCTAGACCGAGGGGCGGGCAACGTCCGCTGCTAGAAGTGTGTGGCAAACTGGCGGTCGCGGACCATCGAAGCCTCGTGCCGTTCGCTCCCCCGCGAGACTCATGCGGAACGCTGACGTCGTGGCGCTGGGGTGGACGATTCGACCTGATGGGATGGTGATGGCCGTGTTGAGTAGTAACCCTGAGGACTTCAAGGTCGCTGATCTGGACCTGGCGGATTTTGGCCGCCGGGAGATCTCGCTCGCCGAGCATGAGATGCCCGGTCTGATGGCCATGCGCGAGCAGTACGCGGCCGATCAGCCTCTGCGCGGAGCGCGGATCACTGGCTCCCTGCACATGACAGTCCAGACCGCGGTTCTGATCGAGACGCTGATTGCGCTCGGTGCCGAAGTTCGGTGGGCGTCATGCAACATCTACTCCACGCAGGACCACGCCGCCGCCGCTGTCGTTGTTGGCCCCGACGGAAGTCCGGATGACCTTCGCGGAGTCCCAGTGTTCGCTTGGAAGGGCGAGACGCTCACCGAGTACTGGTGGTGCACACGCCAGGCGCTCACATGGCCGGGCGAGGGTCCGAACATGCTCCTGGACGACGGCGGTGACGCCACCATGCTCGTGCACAAGGGTGTCGAATTCGAGAAGGCGGGGGAGGTGCCACAGGCCAGCGCCGAAGACAGCGCTGAGTACTCGGTCGTGCTGGATCTGCTGCGGCACAGCCTTGTTGAATCGCCACGGCGCTGGACCGAAGTGTCAACCGGGATCATCGGGGTCACGGAGGAGACCACGACTGGAGTGCATCGCCTGTACGAAATGGCACGCGAGGGCTCATTGATGTTCCCGGCGATCAACGTCAACGATGCTGTGACCAAGAGCAAGTTCGACAACAAGTACGGCTGCCGCCACTCCCTGATCGACGGGATCAACCGCGCGACCGACGTTCTGATCGGCGGCAAGGTGGCCGTCGTATGCGGGTATGGGGACGTCGGCAAGGGGTGCGCGGACTCGCTGCGGGGCCAGGGCGCCCGAGTGATGATCACTGAGATCGACCCAATCTGTGCCCTACAGGCCGCCATGGACGGCTTCCAGGTGAGTCGCCTGGAGGACGTACTGGGTAGCGCCGACATCTTCGTTACCGCGACCGGTTGCGTGAATGTCATCACCGCTAGCCAGATGGCCCGAATGAAGCATCAGGCGATCGTCGGGAATATCGGTCACTTCGACAATGAGATCGATGTAGCGGGGCTCGCGTCGCTCGCCGTGAAGCATCTAGTCAAGCCTCAGGTGGACAGGTGGGAGTTCGCTGATGGGCATTCGATCATCGTGCTGAGCGAAGGGCGTCTGCTGAACCTGGGCAACGCGACCGGGCACCCCTCGTTCGTAATGTCCAACTCGTTCACCAACCAGGTCCTGGCGCAGATCGAGCTGTTCACGAAGCCTCAGGAGTACCCGGTTGCCGTCCACGTGCTACCGAAGCACCTTGATGAGATGGTCGCGCGGCTGCACCTTGACGCGCTGGGGGTAGATCTGACGCAGCTCACCGAAGCGCAAGCGTCGTACCTGGGAATCAGCGCGGACGGACCGTACAAGCCGCATCACTACCGGTACTGATCCGTGCGCCCGGTCCGCCCAGCCGTCTACGAAGGGTGCCCGGCGGCGGCCCTGGTCGCGGCGCAGGTTCCAGGACGCGTCGTGCCGACATCGTGGGGAGTCCAGAACTCCTGACATAGCGACTGGATGTTGAGCCAGATTCCCTTGTAGGAGAGCACTCTTGGGCGTGTTTGGCCGGTGTTTGGGCGCCAATGTGTGAGATCATTCACTTATGGATTCAGGGCAGGACAGAGTAGGTCGGGTGAGCCAGCCCGTGTTGTCGCTGTTGCCGCCGCAGGCTCGGGCGGTCGGCCCGTCCGCTGGTCTACTGGAAGGCCCGCACGGCGGTGTGGTTTTCGTGTTCGGGCTGGCTACGTTCAGCTACGCGGCCACCGATGAGATCGGCCGTCGGCTTGCGGCAGTGCAACTGGTGACATCCAGGATCGCGACATCGGTGGAGGTGGCCTCGGCGTTCGCGGTCTCCACGGTGACGCTGTGGCGCTGGGGAGCCGACTTCGCCTCCGGCGGGGTGGCCGGGCTCCAGCGCGCGCGCACTGGGCCGAAGGGGCCGATCAAGCTCACCCCGGCGCTAAGCGCCCAGATCGGCGAGCTCGACGCCTCTGGTCTGTCGTTGCGCCGGATCGCAACCCGGGTGGGGGTGTCGACCGCGACGGTGCGGGTCGCGCTCGGGCGCGTTGCCCCACCGATCCAGGCGGCACCCGAGGCGGCGAACACCGATGATGCTGTCGTCGACACGGCCGCGAGGCAAGACGACGTTCACGACCACGACGTTGACGCTGCTGGCGTCGGAGATCTTGTCATCCTGGCGGCACCGGAGCCGCGCACCGCCGAACGCGCCGCGGCGCGTTTCGGGTATCTGGCCGAGGCCCCGGTGGTGATCACCGAGGGTGCCCAGCTGCCCCTGGCCGGTCTGCTGCTGGCCTTGCCAGCGTTACAGGCGACCGGACTGCTCGAAGTCGCGGCCGAGGTCTATGGGCACCTGCGCAAAGGTTTCTACGGGCTGCGCGCCACCTTGCTGATGGGGGTGTTCATGGCGTTGCTGCGCGAACCGCGCGCCGAAGGCGCCACCCGGCTGCGCCCCGCCGATCTGGGCCGACTGCTGGGCTTGGACCGGGCCCCGGAAGTCAAGACGCTGCGCCGCAAGCTCACCGAGCTCGCCGGTCACGGCAGGGGAGCCGGACTACAGGCCGGCCTGGGCGCCCATCACGTCACAACCCGCCCAGAGGCGGTCGGGTTCCTCTACCTCGACGGGCATGTCCGGGTCTACACCGGTACCCGGGAACTACCAAAGACCCACATCGCCAGGATGCGCATCGCCGGGCCTGCAACCGAGGAAACCTGGGTATGCGATAGCGAGGGTGACCCGGTGATGGTCATCACCGCTGCCCCATCCCAGTCGCTGGCCGCCGAGCTGCGCCGGTCGCTGCCTGGACTGCGGGCACTGATCGGACCGGATCGGCGGTGCACCGTCGTGTTCGACCGCGGCGGCTACTCCCCGACGGTCTTCACCGAAATCATCACCGCCGGCTTCGATGTCCTGACCTACTTCAAAGGCACCTGGGCCCGCTGCGATGGTGCGGCGTTCAACACCATGGGCCACACCGCCGCGGACGGCACCGTCCACAGCTATGAGCTCGCCGAACGCCCCATCGTGCTGCCCGTGCCAGGCCAGCGCGCCGCCGACGGTCGCGACCTGACACCGGCGAGCACGCTGACGTTGCGCCTGATCGTGCGCCGCGGCCCCGACGGGCACCAAACCCCGATCCTGACCAACCGCACCGATTTGAACGCCCCCGAGATCGCCTACCGGATGAGCGCCCGGTGGCGGCAGGAGAACTACTTCAAATACGCCCGCGAACACTTCGCCCTAGACGCCCTCGACAGCTACGCCGACCAACCCGACGATCCTGAGCGACTGGTGCCGAACCCGGCGAAGGCCCGTGCCAAAGACCAGGTCGGCGCTGCCCGCAAGGCACTCACCACAGCCCAAGCCGACCTCGCCGACACAATCGACAAAACGCTCACCCGAGCCCGCCGCCCCGCCAACAGCGGCACCATCACCCTGGACCCGACCGTCTGCGAAGCCCTAACTGCCGCGCGAGCCGATCTCGCCGCCGCCAAGCAGGCCTCGCGAGACACCGCCAGCCACCTGCCGCTGTCAGCCGTGCGGCCCGGCAGCCGACTACTGGAAACCGAACGCAAACTGCTGACCCACGCGATCAGGATGAGCGCCTACAACAGCGAAAGCGCCCTGGCCCGACTGCTGCGTCCGCACTACAGTCGCGGTCAGGACGAAACCCGTGCGCTCCTGCGCGAAGCGTTCACACTGCCCGGGGACATCCAGATCATCGGCAGCACCCTGCACGTGCGCCTCGACCCCGCCTCAGCACCCAGACGCAGCAACGCCCTCGCGGCCCTATGCACCGAACTGACCCAAACCCAAACGCGCTACCCCGACACCAACCTGACCCTGGCATACAGCGTCAAAGGCCACCCCGGCCCTACATAAACCAACTCACCCTGTCAGGAGTTCTGGAGTCCGCGATGCGGTGATCGCACTCGTTGGAGCGTTCTTGCTGGCTCTCGCGGGCGCGATCGTTGCCTTGGAGATGGGCGTTCTCGGTTCGGGGGCAGATCTTGTCCTGGGGACGCTGGTGCCGTGGATCGTCATGGCTGGCTGGCCACTGTGGATCGTGCACCGGCGCGGCAACGGACCGCGGATTGATCTTGGGCTCCGGCTGAGTTGGAGCGATCTTGGCTGGGGTCTGCTTGGCGGCGTCGCAGCGCTGGTCCTTGGGTCCCTGGCCGCGGCCTTGACGACGCTGTGGGTAGGAGATTTCGATTCCGCTGCTGGTGATGTGGCGCGCGAGATCGCCGAGTCGGGCGCTGCTTGGCTGCTCGTACTGTTCGCCGTCCTTGTCGTGGTCGGCGCTCCCTTCGTGGAGGAGCTGGTTTTCCGCGGGCTGCTGTGGGCGGGTCTGCGCAGGCGCGGGTGGAGTGCCTGGGTGACAGGTGTCGTCACGACGCTGGCTTTCGCGCTGTTCCACCTGGAGATCAAGCGAATACTCGTTCTGGCTGCAGTCGCTGCCGTTCTGGCGGTGCTTCGCCAGCGCACGGCCGCCCTCGGGGCGCCAATGGTCGCTCACGCGGTGAACAACCTGCCAGGGGCGATCGCGATGGTGGCGCTCGCTTCGGGCTAGTGGTTCCGCGCAGGCGCTACTGCTACCCAGGTGCTACTTCCGGGGGTCGTTCCCAAGCTCGGGTCAGACGGCGGCCCCGGCCGCGAGTCCCACACCGTGGCACTTGACGCAGTACAGAAGCGGACTGGCTGGTTCGCGGCCGGTGGCCGAACAGCGATCGCACTCGATGACGGGTTCTCTGACGGTCTGAGCTCCCTTGCCACCGCAGGCTCCGCACGTCAGCCGCTTCCCGGGCTGGACCCCGGAGCCAGAACAGAACGCGCACCCGGCCCTGGGCGGGCGCACGCGGACGTTTCCGCTTCCGCCGCACACCTCGCAGACGGAGCTGGCCGACATGATATCGAACGGGTCGAGTCCCTGTCCCTTGCAGAAGGCACAGATCAAGTAGTTGTCGGGGTTGTCCATCATGCTCCCCGACCTGGCCGCGCCGCCCGTGAGAGGGAAATGGCTCCACGGCGTGCTGACAGCATCCGGTTGGAGACGGCGATGTCCAGCGTCTGGTTGGCGCGCGCCTTCCGCGTATTCAGGCTTGGAGCCGATTGCGCTTTCCGGACCTGGGAGAGCCCAGGGATTTCGTTGGACGTCAGGACTGTTCTTCTCCGCATGTTGCCTCCTGTTTTCAGATCGTTCCTTTTTCGAATGTTGCCAGCCGGTCCGAGCTGCTGACTCGTGCGCGGGACCGCTGGGCTCAGCCTCTTGGCCCGAACGCGTCGCGCCACTCACGGGTTGAGTTCCGGCGCTCCTCGGCGTGTCTGGCCATTTCGTCGGCGACATTGCTGCGCAGATGCTCGACCTCTTCCCTGCGCTGCTCTGCGCGTTCGGCGCTTGCTGCTCGCCGCTCCGAGCCGAGGTCATCCAGCTTGGATCTGGTCTCGTCGCACAAGCTCGCAGTTCCCTCGCGGAGCTCCTCGCCGCGAACTCTGCCGTCTTGCTTGCGCGCCTCCTCATCGGCGAGGCGGGCCTCCTTGTCCGAGACCAGCCGCGGGATCAGATCGGAAAGGTTTGAATCTGCCACGTTGCCTTCTTCCGGTCACTTGAGACCCACCACGCTGAAAGATCCCCGCGCACTCCATTGTGTCCTCGCGGCCGACCAGCCACGCAACTCGCGGTTGGCCACATCCTGCGGCCCCTCGGCTCAGGGTCGGTGGCCATCTGGCCACATCTGTGCTATCCGGTGGACGCGTTGAAGAACCCGGCGGCAGCCATCTTGGCTACGGCTTCGGTGCGGTTACTGGCGCCTGCCTTCTTGAGGATGGACTGGACGTGTTTCTTGACCGTCGACTCGGACACGATCAGCCGGTCGGCGATGTCCTTGTTCACTTCGCCAGCGGCCAGGTGGATCAGCACTTCCCGTTCGGCCGGGGTCAGCTGAGCAACCATGTGCCGGGAGCGAGCGTCCCCCATCTTCGTCATCTTCATTGCCTTGTCCAGAAGGTCTCTCCGGAACAGTGTCATTCCGCCGACGACCGCGTGGACCGTGTGTGTCAGCAGAGGGCCTGAACAGTCCTTCAACAGATACCCTGACGCCCCGCTCGCGATCGCCTCCACTACGAAGGCGTCCTCGTCGTAGTTCGACAGGAAGACGATGTGAACTCTGGGCAGCTTGGACCTGAGCCACTTCGCGAGGGCGAGACCGTTCTCCGGTGGCCCGAGCTCGATGTCCATCAGGACGACGTCCGGCTCCTTGGCTGCTACGAGTTCGGTGAGGGTGTCGCGGTCGTGAGCGCAGCCGATGACCTGAATGTGCTTGTCGCGATCCAGCATGGATCGGGCGCCTTCGCAGGCCAGGTCGTGATCGTCGACAATGGCCACCCTGATCGCGGTCACCATGAGGACTCCGCGATGGGGATCGTGACGCTGACCTTCGTGCCAAGTCCTGGGGTGCTGCTGATTTCGCAGGAACCGCCGAGCACCACGGCCCTGACTCGCATTGATGCCAGGCCCAGGTTCCCGCGTTCAGTCGGTTCGCGCTCGGCGATGAGCGCCGGATCGAAACCGACGCCGTCATCCTTGACCGAGCCTGAGATGGAGGTCTTGGTGGAGTGCAGTTCAACCCACACGGACGCTGCGTGGGAGTGCTTCGCGACGTTGTGAAGCGCCTCGGACATGATGCGGTATAGGGAAATGTCGGCCTTCTGCGGAAGGTAGTCCGCGTCGGCGTCGAAGTGGGCTTCGACGCCTGTTTCCTCAAGATCGCGGACCTGTGACATCAGCGTCTTGACCAGCCCAAGGGTTTCCAGTGACGCGGGCCGCAGGCGGTAGGCGATGATTCTCGTCTCGGAAAGAACTTGCCTGAGCAGCTTGGCGCTCCTCAGTATCCGCTTGCGCGTGTCGCCCGACGAGGCGCTTGCGAGCAGGTCCAGTTCGCGAATGGCCGAGGAGATTGGCTGTGCTAGACCGTCGTGGATCTCCAGGCCGATCAGCTCCAGTTCACGGTCCTGGGCCTCGATGGTGCGCTTCCAGTCGGCGGGTTCGCGGTCTGCGTTTCGGTTGCGTAACGTCACTAGTCACCGCCGCTCATTCTGCAGGGCACTGCCTGGGACGCGTTCCCCTCACCCGTGGCTGGCCGTGCGTCTTCACCCGTGCCTGCGCTCGCGTTACCGACGTCGCGGGGGGGCGGGGGGGGGTATCGCGGATGAACTCTTCACGCCCATCCCCCTCTCCCGCCAAAGTGACCCGTTCCCATCATGGCAGCTCATGGCTCAAGCACGCCCAAAACCAATGTAGGTGGTCTGATGGCCACGTCGCGCGTTGTCCAGTAGGTTGCTGTCGCCTGAGTGTGGACCCGTGTGGGTCGCCCCCGCGCCGACTGGTGCCGCGAGCTGACCTGACTGCCACAACTGGGCGCCCCATCAGCCCAGTTGCGCAGCGCGTGAATATGGTCACTCAGCGCCTCAAGATGGCTAGCTGCGGGTGGCGACCTCATATGAGGGTGGCGAGGCTTGGAAGTGCAAGAGAAAGTTGATGTGGCACCGACCGGTGGCACTGAAAGGATGGATGGCATGGCTATCGAAACTGCAAACTCGTCCTCGAGCCTGGTTGAGGTCGTAGACCGCATTCTCGACAAGGGCGTAGTGGTCGATGCTTGGATTCGCGTCTCCCTGGTGGGGATCGAGCTCCTTGCGATCGAGGCCCGCGTTGTGATCGCGTCGGTTGACACTTGGCTGAAGTACGCCGAGGCCGTTGGCCTGACGAAGGCAGAAGAGGTCGCCGCATAGGCACTCGCTTCATCAACGGCACACGGGATCGGGTGCGCCCTCCCGTGAATGAATCGGGTGGGCCCCCGATCCCGCGTGCCGCGCATTGACGGTCAGTCACTACGCAGGAGAAACGATTTGTATGGCATCACGAACAGATGAGATGCGTGACCTCGTGGATGGTCTCGTTGGAAGTGCCAGGACACGAGTGGAGGGGGAAGCCGCCCGCTTGATGGAAGCCGGGGAGGACGCGCGGGAACGTGCTGTTCAGTTCACGGCGAACAGGGCGAGTGTCGATGACTTCATTGAAGACCTGAAGGAGCGTCGCTTAACCAACACGGCCGAGGACGACAGTGCCCGCCGCAGCGCCGACGACGATCGCAAAGCGAGCGCCGCGGACTTCATGAGCAACGTACAAGTTAGCGTCGCGGGCATCCGAGCGGACGTTTCCAACATGCTGGGTTCGCTGCTTGGCGAGCGCAAGGCAACATCTGACGCCGACCATCAGGCACGCGACGAGGCGGAGAAGGCGCGTCTGGATGACGCTGCCAACGCGGCTCGGGAGCGGGTGGAGGAAGTGGCCCAGCGGGTCGCTGACGTTGCCGCCGACCTGACGGACAAGGCTACGACGCGCAAGGCTGAGGCTGAGGCCGACCATCAGGCACGCGACGAGGCGGAGAAGGCGCGTCTGGATGACGCTGCCAACGCGGCTCGGGCGCGGGTGGAGGAAGTGGCCCAACGGGTCGCTGACGTTGCCGCCGACCTGACGGAACTGGCCGACGATCGCGCTGGCGCTGCCGACCTGTGGCGCGAGGGCGTCAAGGCGAGGAGCGACATCCGGTCCGGTGGGGCTCCGGCCGCGAAGCCCAAGGCCGCGAAGCCCAAGGCTGCGAAGCCCAAGGCTGCGCCAGCAACCAAACGTCGGCCAACGTCAGGTGAGATCTTCTCGTACCTGGCGGACAGCCCCGATGGCAAGACTCTGGTTGAGCTCGGGGAGCATTTCGATGTTGCCAGGATTGTTCTGACACGCTCTCTGAAGGAGCTGCGTGATCAGAACCTGGTCAGCCAGGACGAAGCGACAAAGACATACCTCGCGATCTGAGCCGTGGGCAGCACTGGGTGCCCGGGCTGTGAGGGATGGGTAACTGATAGTACGGTGCCCCTAGAAGGGTGTGCATGAGGCGCCCTCTAGGAGCACCGGAACGAGAGGACAAGGTTGATGACGTCAGTTGTTAGAGCCGTGCCGCGCAAGAACTTCGTGGCTACTCCATACATCGAGCAGTTGACCGCGCGGGGACTTGACTACTTGGCTGCCGATTTCCCGCTTCACCTATGTGGACCGTCAGGTGTGGGCAAGACGACCCTCGCGATGCACATAGCCCACAAGCTGGGCCGACCGGTAATGCTAATGAGCGGTGACGACGAGTTTGGCAGCTCCGACCTAGTCGGCGGCGCCACCGGCTACAACCGGCGCCGGACAGTCGACCGCTTCATTCGGTCTGTGACCAAAGTCGAGGAGTCGATGCGCGAGCAATGGGTCGACAACCGCTTGACGGTGGCCTGCCGTGAGGGACTGACCCTAGTATACGACGAGTTCACTCGGTCGCGGCCGGAAGCGAACAACGCGCTGCTGTCGGTTCTGGAGGAAGGGATACTGATCCTTCCGACGCGGAACAGGGGTTCGAGCTACCTGAAGGTGCATCCGGAATTCAAGACGATCTTCACGAGCAATCCGGATGAATACGCGGGCGTGCACAAGGCTCAGGACGCTCTCCTCGAACGCATGGTGACCATCGACTTGGCATGCTTCGACCACGAGACGGAGACGGCGATCACGCAGGCTCGCTCTGGTGTCGATCAGGCGGATGCGCTCGTCGTCGTGTCGGTTGTCCGGAAGGTCCGCGAGCTGATCGGCGGCGACCACAGTCCGTCGCTGCGCAGCGCGGTAGTGATCGCGAGGGTGCTTTTCCAGAAGGGCAAGACCACCGCTGACGTTGAGATATTCGAGCAGGCCTGTTTGGACGTACTGCTCAGCGCACTCGTGCGGGGCGGATACACGCGTGAGCGGGGAGTGGATGCGGTCTCCGTCGAGCTTCTCGGTATCGTTCGTGGGTTCGCCGCGCAGCGTCCGAGCCTGCGAGCAAGCGGCGAGGACATCGAGAAGGAGTTCGACGAGCAGCGGGTACCTATTGCCTAGGACTCGTTCGCGCACGTATGGACAGGTGGGTAGCCGAATATGAGCGGCAAACGTAGGGCGCTGCCGGATCTGCCAACGATGCAGGACTCCCTCCTGAAGAGGGCGGTTCCTGCCGCGAAGACAGCGGAAGACAATCGGACGGTCTACTTCCAGTTGAGTCTGTTCAGCGCCGAGAAGGACCGACTGGAGCAACGGCTCCGTGATCTTCGCTCGAAGCAGGAGAACATTCTCGGCCGCCTGAAGACGGTCGACGGCCAGATCAAGAAGCTGCAGGCTAGCCTGTCGAGCGCCCCGGGAAGCGCCGGGCGCGAGGGCCTGGCGGGCACGTGGCGCGCGTGGAACGAAGTGGACATCGAGTACTGAACTCCCCGGCGAAAGTGAGGACTGCATGGCATCGGAACGCGACAGACGACCAGGAGGCGGTTCAGGGATATTTGGCGATCTCTCCGAGTTCATCCGGAAGCTGGGCGATCTGGCTCAGGGAGAATCGACGAGCGGGCAGAAGGAGTTCACCCTGCCGGGCGGCGCTCAGGGTGTGTACGGATTCTCCGTTCGCATGGGGCTGGGCCGGGAGACGCCCGTTGTGAGCGAGTTCGGCAACGTGAAGGTGACGAACGAAGGGGCGGTCGTCAGCGAGACGCGAGAGCCACTCATCGACATCTTCGATGAAGGAGATGAGATATTGCTCGTCGCTGAGCTACCCGGAGTCAAGGACGCCGACGTCGAGCTCGATGTTCGGGGAGACGTCGTCGCGCTAACCGCCAAGGGCACGAAGCAGAAGTACGCGTGCGAGGCCCTCCTGTCGGCCGAAGTGGACCCGGAGCCAGTGGCCAGGGACTGCGAGAATGGCTACTTGCAGCTTCGGTTCACGAAGAAGTCCGGTTCGAGTGCCAGTGGCGGATCTGGTAGCGAGTGACGTGAGTGGAGCACTACCCGAATCGAGCGGGCCGCCGTCGCTGAGCCTGCGCGTTGGTGAAGCGCGGCCGAAGGATTCCGGCCGCGGCATCGCCCGCCTTGATCCCCAAGACATGAAGCGGCTGGGGGTCAAGATCGGTGACGTCGTCGCTGTCACGGGGAAACGAACCGTCCCTTTGAAGGTCGTGCCCGTCTACCCGGAAGACCGCGGCAATGAGCTGATGCAGATCGACGGCATCGCCCGTGAGAACGCCGGTGTGGGTATCGACGAACGGGTGACGGTCAAGTCGGCCAGTGTCGAGAGCGCCCGGGTCGTCGCGCTGGAACCTCTGGGACCGTCGCGGCTGAGCAAGCAGGCCCGTGACGCGTCCTACATCGGGCGTCTTGTCGACGGTCTGGTGGTTCAAGCTGGTGACCGCGTCCGCGTCAACCTGTTCGGTTCGCGTCCGCAGGACTTCAAAGTCACCAACACATCACCTGGCGGTTTCGTGCTCGTCCAGGAAGGCACCCGGGTCAAGGTGGACACGGGGGCTGACGGGGCGGCGGCTGCCCGCAACGGCGTCTCGGTGTCCTACGAGGACGTGGGCGGACTTGGTAGGACCCTTGCCCGGCTCAGGGAGATGATCGAGCTCCCGTTGCGCTTCCCCGAGGTCTTCGATCGCCTAGGCATCGATCCGCCCAAAGGTGTCCTGTTGTACGGACCGCCAGGCTGCGGCAAGACGCTGATCGCCCGCGCTGTCGCGCATGAAACCTCGGCACACTTCATCCACGTGAACGGGCCGGAGATCATGGCCAAGTTCTACGGGGAGAGCGAGGCGAACCTGCGCAAGATATTCCAGGAGGCGGAGAAGAACGCCCCGAGCATCGTGTTCCTGGACGAGCTGGACGCCATCGCGCCGAAGCGCTCAGAAGTGCAAGGCGAGGTCGAGAAGCGTGTCGTCGCGCAGATGCTCTCGCTGCTGGATGGTGTGACGTCACGCGGCCAGGTCATCGTCATGGGCGCGACCAACATCCCGGACAACATCGATCCAGCACTGCGTCGTCCCGGCAGGCTTGACCGCGAAATCGAGATCCCGATCCCGGACCGCCACGGACGCCGTCAGATCCTCGAGATTCACACGCGCGGGATGCCCCTGGACAACAGCGTAGACATCGAGTACCTGGCCTCGGTAACTCATGGGTACGTCGGGGCGGACCTCGCGGCTCTCGGACGGGAGGCCGCGATGATCGCCCTGCGCCGGATCATCCCCAGCATCGACCTGGCAGCGGCCGAGATTCCATACGAGGAACTCCTCGCGCTCACGGTCGGCGCTCCGGACTTCGAGACGGCGCTGCGCGAAGTGGAGCCGTCGATGATCAGGGAGTTCTTCATCGAGGTTCCGGACACTCGCTGGAGTGACATCGGGGGGCTCGAAAGCGTCAAGCAGCACTTGCGGGAAACGATCGAGTGGCCGCAGATCCATGAGGGCTTGTTCGCCCACGCCGGCGCGGCGCCGCCGAAGGGGATACTGCTGATCGGACCCCCTGGCTGTGGCAAGACGCTGATGGCGAAAGCCGTAGCTCACGAGTCAAACGCGAACTTCATTTCCGTGAAGGGTCCCGAGCTAGTCTCCAAGTGGGTGGGGGAATCCGAGAAGGGCGTGCGCGAGGTCTTCAAGAAGGCACGTCAGGCCGCGCCTTGCATCGTCTTCCTGGACGAGATAGACGTCATGGCCGCGCGCCGCGGCTCCAGCAGCGGTGAGCGCGTGACCGAGCGCATGCTCGGGCAGATCCTTACCGAACTGGACGGTATCGAGGAGTTGCGTGGCGTGACTGTGCTCGGCGCCACCAACCGCCTCGACGTCGTAGACCCCGCCCTGACGCGCCCTGGACGCTTCGATCTGATCGTCGAGATAGCGCCACCGGACACCGCCGACAGGAGGGCCATCCTCGATGTGCACACGCGCAAGGGCGTGCTCGACCGCAAGATCAACCTGGACTCGCTGGCGGAGCGGACCGAGGGCTTCGTGGGCGCTGATCTGGCCGAGCTGTGCCGCGAGGCAACCATGGGCGCGATCCGCGAGTTCGTGGCTGCGGACACAAAGCCGGCTTTGTCGGCTTTCAAGGTGACCCCGGCGCACTTCGAGAAGGCTCTGACCTCTTTGAACCAGAAGCCTCAAAATGCCTGAGCAGGGCATCTACCTGTTCGCGGTCGCCGCGTCGGATCGTTTCGCGCGGCGGCTGCCGATCCCGGCGCTGCCCGACCAGTTCGGAGATGTCGAGGCGATCACTGTTGACGGCATCGTGGCGCTCGGAAGCACTTACAGCGGTTCCGCCGCGGAAGACATCCCGCAGTCGGAAGTCGTCAGGAACCTGGTTCTGCACCAGAAGGTCATCGAGCTCGCGAGGGAGCGCGACAGTGTGCTGCCGGTGCGCCTCGGGACGATCGTTCCCGACGAAGAGGCGGTGTGTCGGCTCCTGCGCGCCAGCGCGGATCTGATCCGCGACGTGTGGCAGCGGTTCCGGGATGTCGCCGAGATCGATGTCGCGGTCACCTGGGACCTTGACGAGGTCCTGAAGGAAGTTGCCGCCGATCCTGAGGTGCGCGCGGCAAGAGACGCAGCGCAGAACGCACCCGCGGAATTGCGGTCGTCGCTCGCGATCGATGTGGGCAAGCTCGTCAGCGCCAAGCTGGACGAACGCCGCGGTGACGTCCAGGGCCTGATGACCCAGACCCTGCTTCCCCATGTCCGGGATACGCAGCACAATGCGCTGGCCTCCGATGTCCTGGTTTGCAACTCGGCGTTCCTGGTGTCGGCTGGCGAGATGGCGGCGTTCGACGACGCGCTGCGCGTGGTCGACACGAAGCTGGAGGGGCGGTACAACTTCCGCCGTGTTGGGCCGCTGCCTGCATTCAGCTTCGCGACCATGCATCTGCGGGAGATAGGGGTCGACCAGCTGGAAGCTGCCCGCAAGCTGCTCGACCTGCCGGACGACTACGACGAGGAGACGGTCGAGGCGAAGTACCGTGCGCTGGCCGTGCGTCTGCATCCAGACACGAACCCCGGTGACGAGACCGCGCCCGATCGTTTCGAGGATCTTTCAAGGGCGCGCGCTGACCTGATCACGGCGTGCGGGAACGGTGGCGCGGGGACCGGAGCCCCGGTGTTGTACTTCTCCGTCGAGCGCAGTCTCGGGAGGGGCTGAGATGACAGCCGCGACCGAGGCGAAGCCCGTCTACTTCTACGGACTGGTCAAGGGCGACATCTGTGACGCTCTGGCGGCGATCCCGACGATCGACGGTGAGCAGGGACTGTTCGGCATTAAGCATGGGGACCTCACGGCCGTAGTCAGCGAGGCGCGGCGTGAGCGCTATCAGGTCTCACGCAAGTTCATGCTCGGCCACGAGGCTGTCGTGGAGGCGGCGATGAGCGTTCAGGGAATCCTTCCGGCGCGATTCGGCATGGTTCAGGATGGCGCCTCGATCGTTGATGACCTGCTTGCCCCGCACCATGATCGGCTCGTCAACGAGCTCAGCAGCACGGCCGGATGCATTGAAGTCGGCGTGAAGATCTCCTGGAAGGACCTCCAGGAGATCATCGCCGGTATCGTCGCTGGCGACCCCATCCTGCAGGCGGCCCGCAAACGCCTTGGGCCGCGCACGCCGCAGCGGACGCGCCTCGACATCGGCAAGCGCGTCGAGCGGGCCATCGAGAAGGCGAAGGCCGCGGAGTCAGGCCGACTGCTAGAAGAACTGAAGGAGTCTGGCGGCCCGGTCGAGGTCTCGGTGGGCAAGTGTATCGCCGAGAAGATGGTCGTCAACGCCTCCTTCCTGGTTCGCAAGGTCGCGGAGGATCTGTTCACGTCGGCGATCGAGGCATTCGACAAGGCGACCAACGACAGGTACTTGGTCCAAGTCGTTGGGCCATTGCCGCCGTACAGCTTCGTGATGTTCGGACGGGCGGAGGATCGATGAACCCGCTCCTCGGCCTGCTGACGCTTCCAATTACCCTCCCGCCCAAGGGGCTGCTCTGGGTGTTCGAGAAGGTTCAGGAAGAAGCAGAACGAGAGCTCAACGATCCGGTGAAGCTCCGGGGCGACCTCATGGAACTCCAGCGCCGGGCCGCTGCTGGAGAGATGTCCGACGAGGCCTACGAGAAGGCGGAGGCCGTCATCCTCGATAGGTTGGACAACATCGAGGCCCGCCAGCAGGCCGAGCGGGCAGCTTCAGTGGCTGAGGCTCCGGCGGCGGCGCCCCGGCATCGCAAGGCGGTGCGCAAGCGGCCCCCGCGGCGCCGTCGAGTGAACACCCGTGGGACGAGCGTCTGATGGGCGGCCCCCGGTCGCGTCCGCCCGGTGGGGGAATCCCACGGCGGCGAAACGGCGGTGAATCGCAGGGCCCGGAGAATCCGCTCGCGGGTCTCGGCGGAATCCTCGAAGCGGCAGGAAACATCGAGCCAATTCGCGAACGTCTCGCAGAGGTCCGCGTCGAGATAACCGAGCGGCTGACGGCAGCCGGTCTGATAGAAGATGTTCGGAGCGTCGCGATAGAGGTATTCGACGAGGGCGACGAGATTGTCGCTGTGGTCGAGCTTCCCGGCCTAACTGAAGCTGACATCTACGTTAGGGTCGAAGGCCGTGACCTGACAATCGATGGCTGCCATCCGAACCGCCGCGTCTCGGGGCACGCGCGTTTGTCCGCGGACGTAGCGGATGAGTACTCGAAGACACTGCGAAACGGACTTGTCGAAGTCCGGCTGCGAAAGAGAAAGGAAGGTACTGGAAATGTCATCGATGATGGACATAGTGAAGAAGGCTCGTGAGGAGCTTGGGGTGATCACGGGAAGTGTGGTCGAGAAGGTCTCCGGTCTTGAGCCGACCGACGACGGCTGGAGCATGCGCATCGAGCTGATCGAGGTGCAGAGAGTTCCGGATACGCAGGACCTCCTTGGCATGTATGAGGTCCAGCTAGACGCCAAGGGCGGCTTGAAGTCGTTCGAGCGCGTGGCGCTGAGAGTCCGGGGCGGAATGGCCGGAGAAGAGCAGTAGGAGGCTCGATGGCGCTCGAGCCAGTCACAGCTACCGGCGACTCGTTGGCCGACGTCATCGACGTCGTGCTCGACAAGGGTCTGGTGATCAATGCCGACATCATGGTGTCGCTGGCTGGCGTCGAGCTGCTGGGTATCAAGATCAGAGCGGCGCTCGCGTCGTTCGAGACCGCTGCTCACTATGGCCTGGAGTTCCCATCAGGAACGGACGTGACGACCAAGGCTTGGAAGGAAGCCGAGACCCGGAAGGCGGCCTGCCCGGAGTGCGGAGAACGCTTCGTTGACTCCGCGGAGTTGCTCGAAGTTGGCTGCCCGGCCTGCGGCTGGCAGAGCGCGCGCGCACGTGGCCTGATCGCGGCACCGGCGCCCCCGGTCGCAACGTGACCGTGGGATAGGCGCAGCGCGATGGAACCAGTCAGCAGCTACAACGCCGGCGTCACCGACTTGTTGGAACGGATACTCCAGCGCGGTGTCATGCTCAGGCTGGACGTGATCATCAGCGTCGCGGACATACCGCTCATCGGGTTGAGTGCGCAGCTCGCGGTCGCTTCGATCGAGACAATGAACGCCTACGGGATGTTGGGTACATGGGATGCCGACTCCCGGAAGGAAGCCTTGCGCGGAGGGGCTGACGCCCGGCCCGGCAGCGGAAGAATCGTGTTCCAGCCCGGCGAGCACGTTGTCCTTGACGAGTTCGCGTCGTGCCGCGTGGAACTTGGCTGGACCAGGTGGCGGCCCGGGCGACTTCACGTTACGAATCGTCGCGTTGTGCTAACTCGGGTGGCTCCCGACGAGATCCTGTTCGAGACGGATCTGGCGGACATCACCGGGATCGGAACCGCGACATACTCCGCGGGCAGCGTGGTTGCCGATATCGTTTGCCTGGGTCTTGCGGACGGTCGGAGTGTCGTCTTGCGGTCGTCGCGCTCCGGGCTCGTTGAGGCGGGACTGCGTGACGTGCTCCGCAGGTCGGGTCGTCAGGTCGATGAACTGGTCGTCGACGATGTCTTCGACGATGCGGGCGACCGCTAGGAGGTGCTCCGGCAGTGGTGGAAGTTCATCAGGAAGACCTCAAGCGGGGACTGCTTGGTCTTGTTATGGCACTCGTTGAGGTTATCCAAGAAGTGTTGGCCAACGCCGCGCTGCAGCGAGTCGAGGCCGGGAGTCTGAACGACGACGAGGTCGAGCGTCTCGGCAACGCCATGGCCGCCATCGAGGAGGCCATCGCCGAGATCAAGGCTGAGCTGGGCGTGGAGGAAGTCACGCAAGACATCAGGGACCAACTCGACGCCGTAGTCAACGACCTCGTGACGTCGCTCGCCGACTCGAGCATGGACGCAAGCGGGTTGCTCGGACGCCAAGTGCGGATTGTGTGATGGCGCCGCTTCTGAGGGCGCAGGGCGCGTGCGCGACACACGGCAGGTCGGGGTGGAAGCTCGGCTGGTGGGAGATGGACGGGCGCACTCTGCGGTTCGGGCCGCCGAACCGCAAGCCCACTGTGAACGCCCGTCTGGCCGGGATACTCGGCATCGCCGTCAGTCAGCGCAAGTTCCTGGTCACATCCAAGAGGGTGCTGATCATCACATATCTTCCGGGTCGTTCGTCCGACTCACGCCGGTGCTGGTTTCTGACCGCTGACGTGGGGCTGTGGCAGACCGAGCTAGCGGCCCGCGTGCCCAGGCAGCGATTCGTGATCGATGTTCCTGTGGAGGTGCATGTGGAGTCCGACGAAGTCGTGGTCCTGGCTGATCTGCCGACGGAGAGCCGTGACGACCCTCCTGAGGTGCGCATTGCTCCCGACCGCTACGGGCTGCTTCTGGCGACCGGCACAGGCACTGAACGCCTCGTGGGCCTTCCGGTTCCCGTGAGTGACTCCCCTGTGGTCGAGGTCGGCCCCACAGGAACTATGGTCGTGCGGCTGCGGCGGATCACCTCGCTGGCCGGGGCGGTGGGTGATGAGTGAGTCAGCCGCAATGGGCCTGTACCTGTACTGCATTTCAGTCCAGGACCCCAAGGCCGGTCCGCTGATCGTTGCGGCTCCAGCTCTGGACGGTGGTGCTGTTCGCGTGATCACGTGCGACGGCCTGGCAGTGGCCGTTCACGCATGCCCGGTTGAGCCATACCACGGATCAGAGGACCAGGTGCGGTCGTGGATTCAGGCGCACAACGATGTCGTCACTGAGGTCTGGAAAGCCGTCGGCACGGTGCTGCCGATGAGTTTCGATTCCATCATCGCCGGGGACTCCGGCCGCGACGCCGAAACCGTTCTGGCCGATTGGATAGACCACAACCGCGAGGCGTTGGCAGAACAGCTCAAGGAGCTGAGCGGCAAGGTGGAGCTGGGGGTCAGGGTCTACAGCGAGGTTGCCGCCGAACGTGGCGGGACGGAGGAGAGTGCCCGCGGGCGAGAGTACTTCCGCAAGCAAGTCCAGAAGCGGCAAGAGACACAGGACCGTCAGGCGCGGCGCAACGCTGAGGCCAACCGGATATTTGACGCCTTGTCAGCCCAGGCGTGTGCCGTGAGGGTGAACCCGCCAAACCCGATAACCCCTCCGGCGATCGGCGAGGGGCGTCAGGAGATGCTCAACGTTTCGGTACTGGTCGACGGGGAGGATGTGAGCGAGGTGGGGGAGTCCCTGGATGAGGTGTGCGCGAAAGGGTACGCAGTGCACTTCACCGGGCCGTGGCCGCCATACAGCTTCGCCGGCACCGTACGGGTGTCCGAGGATGGTTCGCGCCAGTGAGCGCCCAGAGCGGGTCGGGGCATGCGACTGCGGTTGGCATCGATCTCGGTACCACGAACTCCCTCGTCGCCGTCATACAAGACGGCAAGGCGATCGTCGTCCGCAACCGGGAGGGTTCGCTGCTCACACCGTCGGTGGTCGCGTTCCCGCCCTCGGGCGGCGTGGTCGTCGGCGAGTTGGCGCGGAAGATGGCGCTGACCCACCCAGAGCGGACGGTGGCTTCCGTCAAGAGGCACATGGGCACTGAGTGGGAATTCCGGCTGGGGGAGCGCAGCTACAGCCCGCAGGAGATCTCGGCGCGGATCCTGCAGAAGCTCAAACGCGACGTCGAGTCGTTCCTCGGCACCGGTATCTGCGGCGCCGTGATCACCGTTCCGGCGTACTTCGACGACAAGCGGCGGCAAGCCACGTATGAGGCGGGGCGGATCGCTGGTCTTGAAGTGCTGCGAATAGTCAACGAACCGACTGCGGCTGCCCTCGCCTATGCCCTCGACACCCTCGGGCACCTGACAGTCCTGGTCTTCGACCTGGGGGGCGGCACCCTCGACGTATCCATCCTGGACATCGCCGACGGCGTCTTCGAAGTTCGCGCCACGTGTGGAGACGTCGCGTTAGGCGGCGACGACTGGGATGCTCGCATCGTCGAATGGCTCCTCGAAGAGACCCAAGATGCTGGCGCAGTCGGTCAGCCCGAGCCAGTGCGCCTTCTTGAAGCGGCTAGGCGCGCGAAGCTGGAGCTCTCCACCAGGGATGCCGCACATGTAACGGTTCCCGGAACAGACCGGGAAGTTGTCCTGACTCGGGAGGAGTTCGAGGAGCGCACGGCCGATCTCCTCGAATCGTGCCGGGGGCCGTTCGAGCGCGCGGTAGCCGACGCTGGTCTGACTGTCGCCGAGATTGACAGGGTCGTGCTCGTTGGAGGCGCGACACGCATGCCGGCTGTGCGGCGCTTGGTCGCGTCGCTCGCTGGGCGTGAGCCCGACACCGGAATCGACCCCGAGCGTGTCGTCGCTGTGGGCGCGGCGAACCAGGCGGGAGTGCTGCTGGGACAGCGCAGCGGGGTTCTCCTGGTTGACGTCACGCCTCTCAGCCTCGGGATCCAGACCCAAGGCGGCCTGATGACCCGCCTGATAGAGCGGAACACGACGGTCCCGATCAAGGCCACTCAGATCTTCACGACGGCGGCGGACGACCAGACATCAGTTGAGATCAAGGTCCTTCAGGGCGAGCGCGAGATGGCGGCGGACAACATGCTGCTGGGCACGTTCGAACTTGAGGGCATCCCGGCACGGCCACGTGGCCGCGCGGAGGTCGCTGTCACGTTCGCGCTAGACGCAAACGGAATCGTCTCGGTGAGTGCTCGGGATGAGTTCACCGGCGCCGCGCGCGACATCACGGTTTCCGGCCCGACAACCGTGAGCGCCGAGGAGATCGAGTGGATGGTGCGCGACGCTCAGGACCATGCGGAGGAGGACCGTCGGCTGAAGAAGGAGACCGGTGCCCGCAATGAGGCCGAGCTCGCCCTGTACCACGCAGAGCAGCTACTGCTCGACCATGCGGGGGAACTGGGCGAGCTGGCACAGGAGCTGACTGACGCCATAGTTGAGCTGGACGTCGCTCTAGAGTCGGACACGCCGGACGCCATACGATCCGCCCACAATGCCCTACTAGACGTTCTTCAGCGCGGCGCGGAGAGCAGTGCCACGTAGCCAGTGGCCCCTAGCTTCTAGTACCTACACGCAGGTTGTTGACTACATGCGCGGGTAAGACACCTAGCGCTTGGCCCCAAGGGCGAACTCGGTTCCTGAACGGGTGCCGAAGTAGATCCGACCCTTCCAGACCGCTGGCGTTGACTCGATGCAACCGCCGACTGTCTTCGTCCAGAGCTCCGGAGGGTCGACCTTAGTGTCGGACATGTCGTAGGCGTGCATCGTGCCCTTGCAATCTCCGATGAGAAGGACGTCGTCCACGACGACCGGTGACTGCCAGGTCGGACCCGCAAGCGACTTGGTCCAGCGCACTTCGCCGGTCTTCCGGTCCGCCGCGAGAACCTTGCCGCCATCGGTGTCGAAGATCACGACGTCCTTGTACAGGGCTGGAGTTCCCCAAACTCCGGATGGCAGACCGCCCTGGTCGTTGATCTTCCAGACTTGCGGGTTCTTCTTCTTGCGCGGGTCCAGCTTCATCATCTGGCCAACCGCGCGGGACCTGGCGTTGCCCTTCTCGTACTCCGATCCGATGTACAAGAATCCGTCCTCGTCGATCACGACTGAGGCGTCGGTGTCGTCACCTGTCCAGTACCGGAACACGCGCTTTGGATCCTTGCCCTGCTTCAGCCCGCTGATGTCCCATCCCTGAACCAGACCGGCGGAGTTGCCGAAGTAGACGGTGTCCTTGTAAATGGCCACCGAGTTCTCCACGGAAGTCGCCGTGCCACCGAAGTCGGAGATCAGCTGGGAGTCGAAGCTTGGAGCGTTGAAGACGACCTTCGGGTTCACCTTGACTTTGCCGCCCTTGCCGTAGCCGCGGTTGAGCTTCACGATCACGAACTGGCTGTTCTCGCCTCCCACGAACAAGTAGTCGTCGATCACGAGTCCGGAGCTGTCCCAGTCGTCGTTCCACTGTTGCGGGAAGTCATACGCGCTCATTCGCCACAGCTGCTTGGGCTGCTTGCCCTGGAACGAGATGACCCTGTAGTAGTTGTCCCTCGATCCGGTGTAGACGAGCGGATATCCATCCGGGTCGACGGTCACGCTGCCCTTGATGATGTCTCCGGTCTTGAACGTCGGGAGCAGCTCGTCGCCGGTGTCGGCGTTCAGGAAGTGGACGCCATAGTCGTACGCCCCGAAGATCATCCAGGTCTTGCCGTCGCGCTCGAACACGGCCGGCTGTCCGGTCCAACCGGTCCCGCACCAAGTACTCGTGCCATGTTCGTCCGTCGAGCTTCCGCACAGTCCACCGCTTCGCGGGTAGCGCCACGCGATTCCTGGTTCCGATTTCGGTACCGGACCCTCGCCATAGTAAGTGCGAGTCGGGTTGCCACGGAAGGTGAGCAGCCCGGAAACAGTCCCAGGTGGGTATGGCTTGCCAACGTCAGCCGGGTCTGACCAGTACGGAGACTCAGGCCGCTGGGTCGGCTCCGCCGTCGGTTCTGGTTTTGGTGAGTTGACGGGATTCGCCGAGGTTGCTTCCTGAACCTCGGGCGAGCGCATCGTGACGAACAGCACTGCCGCTGCGATCGCGAGGATGACTACTAGAGCTAGCCAGATACGAGCTGGCGATGATTTCACGTGCACATGCTATGTGAGCGCCGGATTGCACCGGCATTGCCCACGCCAGGTGTAATGATTACCTCGTGATGGGGCGAATACTCGTTGTCGACGACGACCCGGCTCTTTCGGAGATGCTGGGCATCGTCTTGCGTGGGGAGGGCCTGGCTGTCGACGTCTGTTCCGACGGGCTGATGGCTCTGGATGTCTTCAGGAGAACCAAGCCGGACGTTGTCCTGCTGGATCTGATGCTGCCTGGGCGTGATGGCATGCAGATATGTCGTGACATTCGGGCCGAGTCGGATACGCCGGTGATCATGCTCACCGCGCGAAGCGAGACCGGAGATGTGGTTCGCGGGCTCGAGTCTGGCGCCGATGACTACGTCGTGAAGCCATTCAAGCCCCGGGAGCTGCTGGCCAGGGTTGGCGCGCAGATGCGGCGGTCTACGGGCGGCGAACCAGAGATCCTGCAGGTCGGCGACCTGCGGATTGACTACGCCGGCCACACGGTCACGCGGGACGGTCAGACGATTCGTTTGACGCCTCTTGAGTTCGAGCTTCTGGTTTGTTTGGGCCGCAAGCCGTGGCAGGTGTTCACGCGCGAGATGCTCCTGCGCGAGGTGTGGGGGTACCAGCACGCGGGGGACACCAGGCTGGTCAACGTCCACATTCAGCGCCTGCGCCGCAAGATCGAGACGAACATCGACGACCCCAAGATCGTGCTCACTATTCGGGGAGTGGGGTACCGGGTCGGCAGCGTGTGATGCGTCCGATCGCGGCCGTGACCAGCGCTTGGCGCCGTTCGCTCCAATTCCGGACTGTTGCCAGCACAGTTCTTGTCACGGTTCTCGTCGTCGGCGTCGCGGAGTTCGTACTGGTGCAGCGCATCTCGACCGGCCTGATGGAGAGCGAGCAACGCAGTGCGCTGACTGAAGTGGCGTCCGGAAGATCGATCGCCCGCGCCAGCGGTGGACCAGATCTTCCCGAGCTAGTGCGTGAGGCCGTGCTGGGCGATCTCATCAGTGAGCTGGAGGAACGAGCGGGGAGGCCCGCCGCATATGTGGTCGCTCTGCGGGTGCGTTCTGACCCGGATGCCGTCAGCCCTCCCGACGAACCAACGAGCGTCGTGATCGATGCCTCGGTGCCACCTGAGCTTGAGCGGGCGGGGCGCGGAGCCAACGGGGTCACCTGGGCCTTCGGCCCCATCGAGTATCGCGACGGCAGGGTGGAGCCGGGCCTGATCGTGGCGGCCCCAGTAACGATCCAGGGTTTCGGCGAGTACGAACTGCTGTACCTGTTCCCGCTCACGGACGTAACCAAGGCCATCGGGCTCGTGCGATCCGCGGCCATCGTGACTGGAGTAGTTCTAGTCCTGGCGCTGGGCGCTCTGGCCTGGTGGTACAGCCGACGCCTCGTTCGACCAGTGCGGATGGCTTCCAGGGCGGCCTCGACGCTTGCTGAGGGCGACCTGAGCAGCCGACTCGAAGTCACCGGCGAGGACGACATGGCCAGGTTGGCCGCGTCGTTCAACATCATGGCGGACAGCCTCGTCGATCAGATCGGGCGACTGGAGGGGCTTTCGGCCATGCAGCAGCGGTTCGTCGCAGACGTGTCGCATGAGTTGCGGACACCTCTGACGACGATCCGCATGGCGGCCGATCTGCTATCTGACCAACTGTCGGATGTCGGATCGTCCCCCGCGACTCTCAGGGCTGCCGAGCTGCTGGTCTCGGAAGTGGACCGCTTCGAGCGGCTGCTAGGCGATCTACTGGAAGTGTCCGTTTTCGACGCGGGCGCGGCCGTGCTCGAGCTGGAGGAAGTTGACCTGGTCACGCTGGTCACTGAAGTCGCCGAGAGCGCGCAGCGTCTGGCTCCGGACGTCAGGATCAGCGTCGCGGTGCGGGGAGGCGGTCCGTGTCTGGCGGTGTGCGACCCGCGCCGCGTCACCCGCATAGTCCGAAACTTGGTAGTGAACGCGATCGAGTACGGTGACGCGCTGCCGGTTGCCATTGATGTCGTAGAGGACCAGGGCGGTGCCCGGGTAGTTGTCTCGGATCAGGGGTCGGGGATCAGGCCCGAGGACCTTCCCCACGTCTTCGACAGGTTCTGGAGAGCGGACCCATCGCGTGCCAGGACACTGGGCGGGACCGGGCTGGGGCTTGCCATCTCAAGGGAAGACGCCAGACTGCACGGCGGGGACCTGACGGTGTCGAGCGAACCCGGTGCGGGCACGCGTTTCACCTTGCGTCTACCCATCGCACCGGATGACGCTGCGGAGTTATGACAAGCGGCCAGACTAGAGTATGGTCGGAATATGGCGATGCGGAAGATGACGTTCACGGTACCCGAGGCTCTCGCGCAGTCCCTGATGGAAGCCGCTCGAAGGGAAGGGGATCCTGCCTCCCAGCTCGTGACCAGCGCTGTTGAACGCGAACTCAGACTCCTCTTGGCCCGCAGGTTGGTTGAGGACTGGGAGGCCGAGAACGGCGCCTTCAGCGAAGCGGAGTTGGCCGACATCAGCGCGGAGATAGCCGCTGCGGACGCCGAGGCCATCCGGGCGTACGGGTCGGACTAGAGGGTGCTGCTGCTTCCCCACGTCTACGACGCAGGCGCGCTGATCGCCCTGGAAGCCAGCGATCGACGGATGTGGAGCGCCTACCGCAAGGAAACTGCGGAGGGTAGGCGCGTCGTGGTTCCGACCGCCGTCATCGCGCAGGTTTGGCGCCGGGGCGCGCGCCAGCCGCTGCTGGCAAGGGTCGCCGCCACGGTTGAAACTCCTGCCCTCGGGCTCGCCACGGCCAAGGCTGCCGGGGAGCTGCTGGCTGCTTCCGGGACATCTGATGTGGTCGACGCGGTGGTTGTCGTCACTGCGATGGCTGTCGGAGCGATCGTGTGGACATCCGACCCCGATGACCTGCACGCTCTCGCCAGCGCAGTGAACCGCCCCTTGGTCTGCCGCCCGGTCTAAGGGAAGCCCATGGAGCCCCTTGACTACCCTTGGGCTCATGATCACCGAGCGCGTGCGATGACGCCAGAACGCCTGGCCGCGACCATCAAGGCCGTTGTCCAGTCGCTGGTGGACTCCGGCGAGCTGGCGCTCGATGAGGTGCCCGACGTCGTGATCGAACGTCCGAAGAACCGCGAGCACGGAGATTACGCGACTAATGCCGCACTGAGCCTGGCCAAGCGTGCCGGAATGTCGAGCCGTGACCTCGCGTTGATGATCGCGCGGGAACTGGCCGGTGCGCCGGGAGTCAAGTCAGCGGAAGTCGCCGGGCCGGGGTTCATCAACTTCCGGATTGAGGCGGCTGCGGCCGGGGAACTGGCGAAAAGCATCGTCACCGCGGGCGCGGACTACGGGCGCGGCGCTTCGCTTGCGGGCCAGAAGGTCAACGTCGAGTTCATCTCGGCCAACCCGACGGGACCTCTGCACCTGGGCCACACACGCTGGGCTGCCGTCGGCGACGCGATCGCGCGAGTCCTGGACGCAGCTGGGGCGGACGTCGCCCGCGAGTTCTACATCAACGATCGTGGCGTTCAGATCGACCTGTTCGGAGAATCCATCTCCGCCGCGGCGGCGGGTGAGCCAGCCCCCCGGGACGGGTATCTCGGTGGCTATGTCACCGATCTGGCGGCGCAGATCCTCGCCGACCATCCCGAGTTCGCTTCCCTGCCTGGCGAGGAGCGGCGTATCGCGTTCCGCGAAGAGGGCTACTCCCGGCAACTGCGGCAGCACAAGGACGTGCTGCACCTGTTCCGCACGGACTTCGACGTGTGGTACTCGGAACGATCGCTCCACGAGTCGGGCGCCGTGGAGCGCGCGATGGCGAAGCTGAAGGACGAAGGCTACGTCTACGAGGCTGACGGCGCCGTGTGGCTGCGAACCACGGCGTTCGATGATGACAAGGACCGCGTGCTCATCAAAGCCGACGGGGAGCTGACGTACTTCGCCTCGGATGCCGCCTACTACGTGGACAAGAGGGACCGGGGATTCGACGTCTCCATCTACCTGCTCGGAGCCGATCATCACGGCTATGTGAACAGGCTGCGGGCCGTGGCGGCTTGCGCGGGGGATGATCCGGACAAGAACATCGAGGTCCTGATCGGTCAGCTGGTTCGGATGGTCCGCGGCGGCGAAGAGGTCATCATGTCCAAGCGCGCCGGCCGGATGCTGACATTGGAGGATCTGGTCGATGAGGTCGGGGTGGACGCCGCCCGGTACTCGTTGATCAGGTACCCGTGCGATAGTCCGCTGACATTGGACCTGGAACTCATGGTCCAGAGGACGAACGACAATCCTGTCTTCTATGTCCAGTACGCCCACGCGCGCATCTCATCGGTGCTTCGCAACGCTGCGCAGCTGGGAATCGACTGGCGTTCTGTCGGCTTCGATCCGTCGTTGCTGACCGACGAGCGTGAGTCAGTTCTGCTCGGCGTCCTCGCGGAGCTGCCTCGGGTAGTGGCCAGCGCCGCGGAGTTGCGCGAACCGCACAGGGTCGCCCGCTACCTGGAGAACGTCGCGAGCGCTTACCACAAGTTCTACGACTCGTGCCGGGTGCTGCCCCTGGGACAGGCGCCTGTCGAGCCGATCAACATATCCAGGCTCTGGCTGTGCGCCGCGGCTCGCCAGGTTATCGCGAACGGCCTCGAGTTGTGTGGGGTCAACGCCCCAGAGCGGATGTAGGTCCAGTCAGGCTCAGGGGGTGACGGCTCGCGGCCGGTTATCCTCATAGGCATGCGCGCGCACCCAGCCGGTCCCCGCCACGGGGACCCGATCCAGTCTGGTGTTCCGCTGCGGCCGAATTCCGTCGAGCAGGCCCTGGCCCTGGACCCAAGGATCTGGCCGGAGACGGCTTCGCGCCAAGCTGACGGGGCCATCGTCATCGGCGGTGTCGATGTGCGCGACGTCGCAGAGCGGTTCGGCACCCCGGTGTTCGTGCTCGACGAGGTCCATCTGCGTTCAGTGGCGGCCCGGTACCGCGACGCCTTCTGCCGGAACGGCTCCGGTTGTGACGTCTATTACGCGAGCAAGGCGTTCCTGACTTCCAAGGTTGCCCGGTGGCTGGTTGACGACGGCCTTCGCATTGATGTCTGCACGGGCGGCGAGCTGGAAGTGGCCCTGCGCGCGGGTGTGCCTGGGGAATCGATCCTGTTCCATGGCAATAACAAGAGCTCCGGCGAGTTGGCGGGGGCGCTCGAAGCCGGAGTTGGTCGGTTCGTTGTCGACTCGTTCCTTGAGATCGTCCGGCTGGCCGCGCTGGCCGAGGACAAGGGCGTGATGGCTGATGTCCTTGTCCGAGTGACTGTCGGCGTTGAGGCGCACACGCACGAGTACATCGCCACGGCTCACGAGGACCAGAAGTTTGGCCTGGCCCTAGCGGATGGGTCGGCGGCTGAGGCTTGCAGGAGGGTCGCGGATCTTCCGAGTCTGCGTCTGGCGGGCCTGCATTCGCACATCGGCTCGCAGATATTCGACCCCGCCGGGTTTGAGGTCGCCGCGCGGCGACTAGTCGGGCTGGCCGCTGATCTTGCGGGTGAAGGACTCGCTGTTGGCGAGTTGAACCTGGGCGGTGGCATGGGGATCGCGTACACAAGTGACGACGATCCCCTCGACGTGTCGCAGATGGCCGAGGCGATGATCACCATCGTCGCCGGGGAGTGCCACACTCACGGGCTGCCGGTTCCGCGCCTAGCCGTCGAGCCGGGCAGGGCGATCGTTGGCCCTGCCGCGATCACTGTGTACACAGTCGGGACAACCAAGCGCGTTGTTCTGGACTCTGGTCACTCCCGGACCTACGTGTCGGTGGACGGGGGCATGAGCGACAACATTCGAACGGCGCTGTATGACGTCGAGTACACGGTCACTCTGGCGAACCGGAGCTCCGACGCTGAGCTGATCTTGTGCCGCGTTGTGGGCAAGCACTGCGAGAGCGGGGACATCGTCGTTCGCGACGCGTGGTTGCCTGAGGACGTTTGCCCAGGGGATCTGCTGGCAGTTGCGGCGACTGGCGCCTACTGCCGATCCATGGCTTCCAACTACAACTATCTGCCCAGGCCCGGCGTAGTGGGTGTTCGCGGCGGCAAGACAGAGGTCGTTCTGCGGAGAGAGACGCTGGACGATCTGCTGGCACTCGATCCAGGTCTCGATCCGGGGGATGAGTGAGGCGCCGGGGATGGCTGAGAGCCCCCGCACCCCTGCCACCTCACCCCCCGCTCGCGGAAACGGCCGTTCCCAACAAACGCGCCCTTTAGGGTACAGACGCGACCGTTGCAACGGTCGTTTCCTTGCGGAACGGACGCCTTTGTGGGGAACGGCCGTTTCCGCGCAGGGGGGTAACGGCGGCATCGGCTGCGCTCGCGCAGGATGCCTGGATAGCGGGTCTTCGGGACTCCGCTGACGTCCTCTGCGATCCTTAGTGCGGACGCGGTCTCAGAGCGGCCGGTACTCAAGGAGGTTCCCATGGCGGCCCCGGGGCGGGATATCACGGTTGCTCTGCTGGGCGGCGGGACGGTTGGTGGCCAAGTCGCCCGGATCATCTGTGAGAACGCCGATGAGCTTGCCTCGCGAGTCGGAGCCAGGATGGTTCTGACCGGAGTCGCTGTGCGAGACCTGGCCCGTGAACGAGCCGGGATCGATCCGACTCTGCTGACAACTGACGCGGCGTCGCTTGCCGCGTCCGGTGCGGATGTCGTAGTCGAGCTGATCGGCGGCATCGAGCCAGCGAATTCCTGGATCTTGTCCGCGATCGGAGCCGGATCCAGCGTGGTAACCGCGAACAAGGCCTTGGTGGCTGAGCGGGGTCAGTACTTGCATGACGCAGCCGAAGCGGCCGGTGTGGATCTGTACTACGAAGCTGCCGTGGCTGGGGCCATTCCGCTGCTTCGCCCACTGGCTGACTCACTCGCTGGCGACAGGGTGCGGCGCGTTCTGGGCATCGTGAACGGTACGACCAACTACATCCTGACCAGGATGGATGAAGAGGCCGCTGACTACGCCGAGGTTCTAGCGGAAGCCCAGCGCCTCGGTTTCGCCGAAGCCGACCCAACTGCGGATGTGGCCGGGTATGACGCCGCCGCGAAGGCCGCGATCTTGGCGAGCTTGGCGTTCCACACCAGGGTGACTCTCGACGATGTCTACCGCGAGGGAATCACGGACGTCACGGCCGAAGACGTGGCAGCGGCCAAGGAGATGGGCTTCGTGGTCAAGCTGCTGTTCGTGGCCGAGCTGACACAGGGGGGACTGTGTGTGCGCGTGCACCCCGCGATGGTGCCCAGGTCTCATCCGCTGGCTTCCGTGAGGCTGGCTTTCAACGCGGTCTTCGTTGAGGCGGACGCAGCTGGGGAAGTGATGTTCTATGGGCAAGGCGCCGGTGGTCAGCCGACCGCCTCGGCGGTACTGGGGGACTTGGTCACGGCGGCTCGTCACCGGGTGACGGGATCTCTCGGAGCGGCTGCTTCCACGCACGGCGACTTCAATCTGTTGCCCGTCACCGACGCGACGACATGCTTCTACGTCAACTTGCACGTGATCGATCAGCCGGGTGTTCTGGCTCGGATCGCGCAGAAGTTCGCCGACCACGGGGTGAGCATCTCGACCGTGCGTCAGGACGGCGAGGGCGATGACGCCAGACTGATCATCCGCACTCACGCGGCGCGGGACGGCTCGCTGTACGCGACTCTGGCGGATCTTCGAAGCCTGCCTGAGGTGCGGCAGGTCGTGGGGTCAATGCGGGTGATCAGGGGCCCCGGCGAATGATGGCGAATGGGGCGCACCAGTGGCGTGGGGTCATGTCCGAATACCGCGATCGGCTTCCGGTCGGCGATGCGACTGTGACGCTTTGCGAGGGTGGGACCCCACTAGTCCGCGCCGACTGGCTCAGCGAGCGATTGTCAGCCGACGTGTGGCTGAAGTTGGAGGGCACTAACCCCACTGGATCATTCAAGGACCGCGGTATGACCGTGGCCATCTCGCGGGCCGTCGATGAGGGAGCACGCGCGGTCATCTGCGCGTCAACGGGGAACACTAGCGCCAGTGCGGCCGCCTACGCCGGGAAGGCGGGGCTGGCCTGCGCGGTCCTGGTTCCCGCTGGGAAGATCGCGATGGGCAAGCTCGCTCAGGCGATCGTGCATGGTGCGCGCCTGTTGCAGGTGAGCGGGAGTTTCGACGACTGCCTCGAACTGGCGATGGCACTAGCGGACGAGTACCCGGTGTCATTGGTCAATAGCGTCAATCCTGCTCGGATTCAGGGCCAGAAGACCGCCGCCTTCGAGGTCGTTGACGCACTGGGCAGGGCCCCGGATGTGCATTGTCTTCCCGTCGGCAATGCCGGGAATATCACCGCGTACTGGATGGGTTACAAGGAGATCCACGAGAACGGACAGGCCGATTCACCCCCGGCGATGTGGGGGTTCCAGGCGGCTGGTGCCGCGCCGATCGTGCTCGGACATCCGGTTTCGGACCCAGAAACCGTCGCGACCGCGATACGCATCGGGAATCCGGCCTCTTGGGGCGGCGCGGTTGCGGCCAGAGACGAGTCCGGGGGGCTTATCGACTCGGTCACTGACGACCAGATCATGGACGCCTACCGAATGTTGGCTCGCAGAGAGGGCGCGTTCTGCGAACCCGCGAGCGCTGCGGCTGTCGCGGGATTGCTTCAGTGTCACGATGCCGGTCTGGTGCGGCCGGGCGTGACAATCGTGTGCACGCTCACGGGAAACGGTCTGAAGGATCCTCAGTGGGCGCTGGATCAGGCGAAGGAGCCCGAGACCGTCGAAGTGGACGCCGGAGCCGCCTCCAGGTTGCTCGGACTGGCGAAATGACGCCGCCGCTGGAGCTCGCGGCGGGTTCGACCGCGCGCGTCTCGGCGCCGGCGACGAGCGCGAATCTGGGGCCTGGATACGACAGCCTCGGCCTGGCTCTGGATGTGCGCGATGAGTACTCAGCCGTGGTGTCAGACAGGCCAGGAGTGCGCGTGGCGGTTGAGGGCCTGGAAGCGGACTCTGTGCCCACCGGCAGCGATCATCTTGTTGCCCGAGCGATGTTGCGAGGCCTGGCGCATTGGGGCGTGAGCGCCAAGGGCATTGACCTGTACTGCCTGAACCGAATCCCCCACGGTCGCGGGCTTGGCTCATCGGCCGCCGCGATCGTTGGGGGCCTGTCGCTGGCAGCGCGTCTTGCCGGTCCCGTCAATGGCCATTCCCCCAGTGACGACGATCTGCTGAACCTGGCCGCCGATGTGGAGGGGCATCCGGACAACGTGGCGGCCGCGATGCTGGGCGGATTCACGATCGCGTGGACCAGCGGAGACCGGGTATCGGCCGTCAGTCTGGCGCCGAATCCGGACATCATGGCTGTGGTGTACGTGCCGGAGGCCACGTGCCCGACGACCGCCGCCAGGGCCGCACTCCCTGGTCGCGTTCCCCATGCCGACGCCGCCTTCAACGCCGGGCGGGCAGCGCTTGTCGTCGCGGCGATCACGTCCGATCCGTCCCTGCTGTTCCCGGCCACTGAGGACCGCCTTCATCAGACGTACAGGTCGGCTTCATACCCGGAAGCGATCCAACTCGTGGGGCAGCTTCGGGCCCGGGGCGTGGCAGCGTTCGTCTCGGGAGCTGGACCCGCGGTGCTCGCGCTGACCACGGACGCTGGGCTTGAGGCGGCAGGGTCAGGGAAGGCGCCCGGCTACGCGGTGATGCCGACGCGGATCGGGGCCGGAGCTGCCGCGGACTGACGCTCCTGACGCCGGGCCAGTGGCGCCCGGAACTGTCCGTGCTACGCTGATGACAACCGTTCGGGCAATAAGCTGCACATCACGCGCAGTACTGAGCTCGCGGTTTCCAATAACCATTCCGGTGCCGGATCTCGGTATCTGGAACATGGCTCGGAAGGATCAACCGAGTGATTGAATCGATCACGGAGTCAGAGCAAGCTAGTCAAAGCCCTCGCGGAAACGGCACAGCCGGGATGTTGCTGCCGGAGCTGCGAAAGCTCGCTGACGAGCTCGGAATAGCGGGCGTCGGCGGCATGCGCAAGTCGGATCTGGTGCAGGCCATCACGGACCGGCAGGGCAGCCCCGCGAAGGATAGGGGAGATGCGGAGCCGAACAGCCCGCGTCAGAGCGACAGCCCGCGTCAGAGCGGGCAGGCTGGCGGCAGTGGATCAGAACCATCCGGACGATCCCAGACCGGTTCAGAAGCTGAAGGGGGCGGCACGGCAGGAAGTCAGACCGCCCGAGACAACGGGGAAGGTGCCCGTTCTCCCGCAAGAGGGGGGACATCCAACCAGCAGCGCGACGGTCGCAACGCGGCTGACGACGAGGCTCGGCGTCGGCGTCGGCGCGGGCGCGATCGCAGTCGCCGCGACCGTCCCAGAAACGAGAGTGACCCAATAGTTAGTGAAGATGACGTACTGATTCCCGTGGCTGGGATTCTGGATGTGCTGGAGAACTACGCGTTCGTGCGGACATCTGGATACCTGCCCGGTCCCAATGACGTGTATGTCTCGCTGTCCATGGTGAAGCGCAACGGAATGCGTAAGGGTGATGCCGTCACCGGCATGGTCCGCCAGCCGCAGGAAGGCGAACGCCGCGAGAAGTTCAACCCGCTCATCCGGGTCGATGCGATCAACGGCGCGACGATCGAGGAAGCGCGTGCCCGGCCTGAGTTTTCCAAGCTGGTACCGCTTTACCCGCAGCAGCGCCTGCGGCTTGAGACCGACGTCCCCAACCTCACAAGCCGGGTCATTGACCTGGTGGCACCGATCGGGAAGGGGCAGCGAGGCCTAATCGTCTCCCCGCCCAAGGCCGGCAAGACCATGGTGCTTCAGGCGATAGCCAATGCCATCACCGCCAACAACCCTGAGTGCCATCTGATGGTCGTGTTGGTGGATGAGCGCCCAGAAGAAGTCACGGACATGCAGCGTTCCGTGAAGGGTGAGGTCATCGCTTCCACGTTCGACCGCCCGGCTGAAGACCACACGATCGTCGCCGAGCTGGCCATCGAGCGCGCCAAGCGTCTCGTTGAGCTCGGGCACGATGTCGTGGTCCTGTTGGACTCGATGACCAGACTCGGCCGTGCCTATAACCTGGCGGCGCCAGCGTCCGGGCGAATCCTGTCCGGGGGTGTTGACTCAGCTGCGCTGTATCCACCGAAGAGGTTCTTCGGTGCGGCACGGAATATCGAAGACGGCGGCTCACTGACGATCCTGGCGACGGCGCTGGTGGAGACTGGCTCCCGGATGGACGAGGTGATCTTCGAGGAGTTCAAGGGAACCGGAAACATGGAGTTGAAGCTTGATCGCCGACTGGCGGACAAGCGGGTCTTCCCGGCCGTGGACGTGGATGCCTCCGGAACGCGCAAGGAAGAACTGCTCATGTCTCCGGAGGAGCTGAAGATCGTTTGGACACTCCGCCGGGTGCTGCATGCCTTGGAGACGCAGCAGGCGTTGGAGCTGCTTCTTACCAAGCTGCGCGCGACGAGGACCAACTACGAGTTCTTGTCGCAGGTCCAGAAGACCACGCCAGGTGATTCGGACAGCGACTGACCGACGGGACACCGGTTTTGCCCGAGCCGGTCAGCGTGGGAGACTAAGACACCAATTCCGGTTCACGCTCCGACAGATCCGGTGAGATGGAACCGCGTCGGAGCGACCCGGATTTCGATGCTAAGGAGCCGACCCCGATGAAGCCCGATATCCATCCGCGCTATGTGGAAACACAGGTCACCTGTACCTGCGGCAGCACATTCACGACGCGCAGTACTGCCGAGAACGGAATCATTCACGCGGACGTCTGCTCCAAGTGTCACCCGTTCTACACTGGCAAGCAGAAAATTCTGGACAGCGGTGGCCGCGTGGCCAAGTTCGAGAAGCGCTTTGGCAAGGTATCCTCTAAGAAGTAGCATCAGTGATCCCGGGCGGCGGTTCGGGACGTCTCGCGTGTCTCCCCCGTCGCGCGGGACGTCCCAGATCGCCGTCCGTTGCTGTCTGGCCAGTTGCGCCGGTCCGGCGATTCCCCCGGCAACGGGGGGGACCCCCAGTCGGCCTCGTGGATCGGAGTGGCATGTTCGAGGCCTGTGAGGAGCTGCTGGCGGAGTCGGCGCAGCTTGAGCGCGACTTGTCTGACCCGGCCGTCCACGCGGATCAGAATCGTGCGCGCCGGCTTGGTCGCAGGTTCGCCGAGCTGCGACAGGTGATCACCGCATATGAGAGCTGGCGCGCCCTGGCCAACGACGTGACGGCGGCACTCGAGCTTGCCGGGGAAGACCCATCCTTCGCTGAGGAAGCCGAGGATCTGGCTCGGCGGCGCGATGAGGCAGCTGATCATCTGCGCGAGTTGCTCGTCCCGCAGGATCCGCTCGACGGCAAAGACGTGATTCTGGAGATCAAGGCCGGCGAAGGGGGGCTTGAGTCGGCTTTGTTCGCGGCGGATCTCATGCGGATGTACCTTCGGTACGCGGAGAGAAGAGGCTGGGCTACCGAGGTTCTTGACCTGCAGGAGTCCGATCTTGGCGGAGTCAAGGATGCCTCGATCGCGGTGAAGGCGCGGGGGTCGGCGGCGACCGATCAGGCCCCGTTCGCACGCCTTAAGTACGAAGGCGGAGTCCACCGGGTTCAGCGGGTTCCCGTTACTGAATCGTCTGGTCGGATTCACACTTCGGCCGCCGGTGTCCTGGTAATGCCCGAGGCAGAAGATGTCGACGTTGAAGTCGACCCAGGCGATCTGCGGATTGACGTATTCCGGTCCAGTGGTCCTGGCGGCCAGAGCGTAAACACCACGGACTCCGCGGTCAGGATCACTCATCTGCCGACAGGGCTGGTCGTGTCGTGTCAGAACGAGAAGAGTCAGTTGCAGAACAGGGACGCTGCCCTGCGGATTCTGCGCGCGCGGATGCTCGCGCTTGCGCGTGAAGAGGCAGAGCGTGAGGCGTCAGACGCGAGGCGGGCGCAAGTCAGAACCGTTGATCGCAGCGAACGCGTGCGCACGTACAACTTCCCCGAGAACCGCATATCCGACCATCGCGTGAACTACAAGTCCCACAACCTGGATCAGGTACTTCAGGGTGATCTGGACGCCGTCATCGACGCGCTCGCGGAGGACGATCTCGCCCACCGGCTGGCGACCGCAACACCGTGACGCAAGTTGACGGGCACTGGCCGCAAGAGGCGATTCGTGTGGCGGCTCGCGAGCTAGACCAGGCTGGCGTACCCAGCCCGGATCACGATGCTCGCGCCCTGGCGGCCTTCGTTCTCGGGGTGGCGCCGACGAAAGTGCCGCTGGTCCGCGAAGCAACCGAAGAGCAGCGGCGTTGTTTTGTCAGTCTCGTGCGGCGCCGCGCGGACAGGGAGCCGCTGCAGCACATCGTCGGGTACGCGCCATTTCTGGACCTCGAACTGGCGGTCGGCCCGGGCGTGTTCGTCCCGCGGCCCGAGACAGAGGTGATGGCCGACCTGGTCCGCGAGCATGCGAACGAGATTGAGTCCCCGACGATCGTGGACCTGTGCACTGGCTCCGGTGCCATCGCCCTGGCTGTGGGAGTGCACTGTCGCGGCGCGCGCGCGCATGCCGTTGAAGCTGAAGCCGACGCATGCTCGTACGCGGCACGCAACATCGCCGCGCTGAGTGAGCGGATGACGGGGCAAGGGTCAAGCGTCACTTTGCACTGCGGCGACGCGCGCGTCTGCGCGGAACCCGGGGGCGTGATCGAGGAGTTGCGCGGCCGGGCCGATGTCGTCGTGTCCAATCCGCCGTACATCCCCGATGGTTGCGTCCCCATCGATCCGGAAGTGCGGCTGCACGATCCAGATCGTGCTCTCTATGGAGGCTCTGACGGCTACGATGTGATCCGCCCACTCCTGGCTCAGGCCGTGCTCTTGCTGCGTCCGAACGGGCTTTTCGCGATCGAGCACGGGGATCTGCAGGGCGAGAACGCTGGCGACGGCGGCGTGCCCGCTCTAGTGCGCGACCACGTGACGGACGGGCGGCCATCTTTCGCCGAGGTCCGGGATAACATCGACCTCGCGGGACGACCAAGGTTCACCACGGCCATTCGCGCCTAGGCGCGGCTTCACTCGCACGAACGTCGGCCTCGCGGGATCGCGGCTAACGAGAATGCGCGGGACCCGTCGGTACACTCGCGAGCATGACGCAAGATTCGCCTCCTTTCTGGGGTCCTGATTTCGGGGAACTGCTCGCGGATGATCCGGAGATCGCGGACGTCGTCCTTGGCGAGCTGGAGCGACTCCGCAGCGGGTTGCAGCTCATCGCGAGCGAGAACCTGACTTCACCGGCGGTGCTGGCCGCTTTGGGGTCAACGCTGTCCAACAAGTACGCCGAGGGGTACCCGGGTCGCCGCTACTACGGCGGCTGCTCCCAGGTGGATCGCGCCGAGATCATTGGGATCGAGCGTGCCAAGTCCTTGTTCAGTGCGGAGCACGCCAACCTGCAGCCGCATTCTGGGGCCAGTGCGAACATCGCCGCCTACGCGGCCTTCGTGAAGCCAGGGGACAAGGTTCTGGCCATGAGCCTGCCTCACGGGGGTCACCTGACTCACGGTTCGAAGGTCAACTTCAGTGGCAAGTGGTTCGATGTCGCGTCATACGGCGTCAGGCAGGACTCAGAGCTGATCGACTACGACGAGGTGCGGGACGTCGCGGTGGCGCACCGGCCGAAGATGATCATTTGCGGGGCCACGGCCTATCCGCGACTCATCGATTTCGCGGCGTTCAGGGCGATCGCTGACGAGGTTGGCGCGATACTCATGGTCGACGCCGCGCATTTCATTGGACTGGTGGCCGGACACGCCATCCCAAGCCCCGTTCCATACGCGGACGTCGTGACCTTCACGACGCACAAAGTCTTGCGCGGACCGCGGGGCGGCATGATCCTGTGCCGTGCCGAGCACGCGAAAGCGATCGACAAGGCGGTCTTCCCGATGATGCAGGGCGGGCCTTTGATGCACGCTGTGGCCGCTAAGGCTGTGGCCTTGCGTGAGGC
>JAUYJT010000013.1 GCA_030700225.1 Candidatus Nanopelagicales bacterium
GACCAAGTTCTGGCCGTTGATGACGACCTGCCCACCCGTGGCCGACTCGATGCCGCCGATGACGTTCAGCAACGTCGTCTTGCCCGACCCGGACGGGCCGAGGATCACGACGACTTCACGGGAGTACAGCTCAAGATTGACGTCGTTCAGGGCGTTGACCTGGGCCTCGCCCGCTCCATAGATCTTGGTGACTCCTGACAACGATGCCAGGACCTCTCCAGTCATGACTTACTCCAAACCGCGCGTGGCCTGTGGCCCGTCGGGGTGGGCCGATCGAGCCATCGCCTTGGATCATGGCAGGCCTCGCGGGGGTTCGCGTCGGAACCTCGCCACACAAGGGAAGACAACTGCCCCGCTCACAGAACGTCGGGTCAGGCGCGTGGTCAGTACGACCGAAGTCAACCTGGGCCAGCCCCACACGACACAGGAGGAGCCTCCGATGCGGTCCGGAGGTCGGCCTGGTCAGCCACTGATCAGTTGGTGAGCTCGCTGGAAGGAAACCCCTAGCGCTGTACCGATATCACGAACCGATAGCCCGGCGTCCGCGAGATCCTTGGCCGCGACCCGAGCTTGGGCAGCCGCTTTGGCCTGGGTCGCCGCAGCTGTTTCGCGTAGCCGCAGGGCCTCGTCCCAGGACGCTTGCGCCGTGCCGGGTAGCCGCACGTCCAACTTGATCGAACCGGGATCCACCGCTTCCCCGGTGACGGTCTCCACCAGGTCGGCCACTTGGCGTCGCATGTCAGAGAGCCGACGACATTGGGTCGCGTAGTCGATCGGAGCCACCTGGGCGACCCACCAGCGACCCTCACGGGTGACCTCAGCGGTGTAGTCCACTTTGCTCATTTCCACCACCCTTCTCCTGAGATGCAGGCCAGTCGCCTGGCCGAGGTCCGCAGCACCCCCGCGCTGATTTCCCGCTTCTGCGTCAGCACTGTTCGGTGAGCGCCGCATGGACAAGTCCACACCTCATGGTCGCCCTTGCCTTGCCTACGAGTGCATCCCAGGCCAGTCAGCACCTTTGCTATCTCCCGGTATTTGCGTGGCTTCATCCAGCGTAGTCTAGCCCGCACTCGACGCGCAATCCGGAGAGCCTCGTTGCCGGCGATGAATGTTCGCTGACGTTGTCTCCCAGGGCCGCTCGCTATCCGGGCAGCGGCAGCCACTCCAGGTCCATGCCCGTCTGGGCCCCCCCGGGCGGCACGACGGCGAACCCGGTCGCTGAGGCGAGGCCGCGCAGCATCGCCGATCCGAGATGGGCTGATGGGGAGAACCGCCCACCGACTGCTGTGCCTACGAAGAGCCGTGTCTCGTGCCGCGGCGCTGTGATGGGCTCTTGGGCGACGACGCGATCCAGCTCGGCGGCCGGGCGCCCGAGCAGGGAGTCGATTAGCGGCTGTCCCAGCGTGAGCAGTCCGACGATCGCGCTTTGTGGGTTACCCGGCAGCCCTAGCAGCCACACGTCGTCAGGAACCGTTGACCCGCTGCCGGGCCGAGTCGGCGCGGACAAGCGGGCCAGGAGCATCGGATGGCCCGGACGCACGGCCACTTGGTCAACGACCAGTTCGCCGCCGAGTTCGACGATCGCCTGGTGCAGGAAGTCGACGGGCCCGGCTGCGGTGCCTCCGGTGGTCACGACGAAATCGCACTGGGCGCTTGCGTCAGACAGAGCCGACATATGGTCGGCCAGCCGGTCCTGGACTCGTGTCGTCCCCGTGACCTTCGCTCCCAATCGCGACAGCAGCGGGGGCACTTGAGGACCCAGGGAGTCGCGCACCTTCCCGTCGTGGGAGATCCCGCTCGTCAGCAACTCGTCGCCGAGGATGAGCAGTTGGGCGACGGGCCGACGGCGGACCTGGATGGGGGAGTCGTGACCGGCCGCTGCCAGGAGCCCGATCAGGGCAGGTGTCATGCTCTGGCCGGCGCGGGCCAAGACTTCGCCCTGCTGGCATTCCTCGCCGGCAGGACGGATGTCGGTTCGGGGCTCGACATCGGTTCGCAGGACCGCGCCGGAAACGCTGCCGTGTTCGCGGCGAACGATCCGATCCGTGCCGGCCGGGAGTTCAGCTCCGGTCGCTATAACGACTGCGGAGCCTGGCGCGAGCCCTTGCTCCGGCGAAGAACCCGCGAGGTTCTGCCCGACGACGCGCCAAGGCCCGTCACCGCTGACCGCCCACCCGTCCATCGCCGAGGTGGCGAATGCGGGTAACGGCGTCAGTGCCAGCAGGTCGTCAGACAGCACGCGCTTGTCGAGGTCAGCGAAGTCAACGGCTTCGCTCGGCACTGGACGGGCGGCCCGGGCGGCGGCCCTCGCGTCCGCCCACGCCGGGGCCTTGAGCGGTTGCCCAGTCACCGCGATGTCGATTTGGGGCGGTGCCGGATCTGGTGGCTCGGCATCGGCGTCACTCTTCAGCTTGCCACTGGGTCGCCAGAGCCCGGATCGATGCGGCCGCCTCTTGGACGTCAGCTCCGGCAGCGACCGCGCAACCCAGAAGGTACGTCGTTACAGGGGCGGCTGGTCGCGTGACGCCGTGCGCGGTGTCCTTCGCCACGTCCAGGATCGCGTCCAGGTTGACATCCGCGTCGAGCCCCAGCTCGCTTTGAACCGCTGCGATCCAATCTGACAACATCGCGTCCACTCCTAGCGTTATCGGGGACAGATCGTCGTGCCCCTCCCGGTAGACAATAGCTGGGCTGGAGTCGCGGGCCGTAGCGAGATCTGCTGGGGAGTCCACGTCCATGAGTAGTTCCGTACCGTCCGGAGGCGGCACGCTCGCTGTCGTTATCGAGCTGAGTACCGCCCTGACCGACTGCCCCGCCGGGTCGCCTAGCGCGCGTATCGCCGCCCGCAGGGCGTTTCTGCGGTACGCGGCGCATAGTGGCTGGCTTCTGCCTGCCGCATCGGCCGGGATGAGCGCGTCCGGAGTGCCTTGTTCGTTTCCGCTGGCCGCTGAGTCCCGCTCGATCCGGCAAGCTAGGTCTTGCGCCAGTTGGCTCACGAAACCTCCGCTGAAGGGCATGTCGGTGGCGATGACCGCTACAACGTCGTGGGTGACCAGTTCCAGCCCGGCGGCGATCGCGGCGACCGGCCCGCCTCCCGGGGGGTTCTCCCGGGTGACGGCGACGTCGCGGACCGGTTGTTTCGGCGCGGGCCCTACGACGACGACCGGAACTTCAGGCGGGAGAGAGGCAAGGACGTGATCGAGGAGTGACCTTCCCCACACTGTCGCGGCTGACTTGTCCTGTCCGAGCCTGGTACTGCCGCCGCCGGTGAGGATGATGGCTGTCCAGTTACCTATGTCACGTTCGCTCATGGCACTGTGAGGCTTCCCGGATGCGGATCAGCAGAGGCACACTTATACCAACGTACTGGAGGGGACGTGCCCAGACTCACTCACGTCGATGAACGTGGCCAGGCCCGCATGGTCGATGTCGCGTCGAAGCCCATCTCAGTGCGCACAGCCCGAGCGACTGGGGTAGTCGAGACCGCGGCTGCCGAACACATCGCGACTGGCAGCGTTCCCAAGGGTGACGTCATCGCGGTCGCCCGCGTGGCCGGGATCATGGCCGCCAAACGCACGCCGGACCTTGTCCCCCTATGCCACCCCATAGCCCTGCATTCAGTCGCGGTTGACCTTGAGGTCGATGCCGCCACTGGGCGGGTGACCATCGAGGCGCGTGTGACCACGGCTGACAGAACTGGCGTCGAGATGGAAGCTCTGACGGCGGTGGCCGTCGCTGGCTTGACGGTGATCGACATGGTGAAGGCCGTCGATCCGCTCGCGGCCATCACCGATGTTCGAGTCGAGGAGAAGGCCGGCGGCAAGTCTGGGAGCTGGCACAGATGACCGAGGCCGCCGTCATCACATGTTCCGATTCCGTGTCCGGCGGCCGCGCCGAGGACAAGTCAGGCCCCATAGCCGTGGCCGGACTCGCTGACCTGGGTTTCGTGGTTGGCGCTGCTGAAGTAGTGCCAGACGACCGGTCCGAGATCGCGTTCGCTCTGCGCGCGGCGGTTGCGCGCGGCGCCCGAGTTGTGATCTGCAACGGCGGTACGGGGATTGGCCCACGCGACGTGACGCCAGAGGCTGTGAGGGATGTCGTCGCGGCTGAACTGCCCGGCATCGGTGAAGCGATGCGGGCGGCGGCTCGCGAGCGGGTGCCCATGGCGGATCTCTCGAGGGCGACGGCCGGGATCGTGGACAAGTCGATCGTGGTCACTCTGCCGGGAAGCCCTGGCGCGGTTCGCGACGGTATGGCAGTCATTGGTCCGCTCCTGGCCCACGCGCTGGCCATGATTGACGGCGGCAAGCACCCGGCTCACCCTCATGCGAACGGCGCCCCCGCCGCCCCCCAGACGCAGAAACGGCCGCTAAGTGAAGAAACGGGCGTTGTAACGGGCGCGTCTGTACCCTTCGAGGCGTTTCTGTCAGAAACGGCCGCTTCGACGGCCCGATCGGCTTCGACGGCCCGATCAGCGGATGCCCCAGATGAGCACACTGAAGCCGCGATCGTCAGCGAGACCGAGTTGGACCCCGCCGCTGTCGCGCAGGCCGTGGCTCGTAAGGATGCCGGGGCAGCGGTCGTATTCGAAGGGCGGGTCCGCGATCACGACCACGGCCGGCCGGTCGTGAGTCTGCGGTACGAGGGCCACCCAGACGCGCAAGAGATCCTGCGGAAGGTCGTCGCTGAAGCCCGAACACGTCCCGGAGTCCTGGCCGCCGCCGCACAACATCGTGTCGGAGAACTTGGCATTGGTGACCTGGCCTTCTCGGCTGCCGCTTCCGCCGCCCACCGGTCCGAGGCTTTCGCGGCCTGCCAATGGCTTGTCGATGAGGTGAAGCTCCGCCTGCCCGTGTGGAAGCTGCAGCGCTTCCCGGACGGCTCAGAGGAATGGGTGAATTGCGCATGACTATGAGGCTTCTCGACGGCCTCGGCCGTGTCCACCGGGACTTGCGGGTGTCCCTGACCGATCGCTGCTCGCTGCGATGCCGATACTGCATGCCCGCTGAGGGGCTGCCGTGGTTGCCATCCAAGGACATGATCACGACGGAGGAACTCCTGCGGTTGGTCCAGATCGCTGTCGGCTTGGGTGTGCGCGAGGTGAGGTTGACCGGAGGCGAGCCTCTGCTGAAGCCGGACGTAGTGGAGATCGTCGCCCATCTCGCTGGGTTGCCGAACGCTCCGGAGATCTCGCTGACCACGAACGGCATGCGGCTGCCCGGGCTGGCCTCTCCGCTGGCCGATGCGGGCTTGTCACGCGTCAACGTCAGCCTGGACACATTGAACCGTCACACTTTCCGCCGACTGACTATGAGGGATCGGCTCGTGGACACTCTCGCCGGAGTATCGGCGGCGAGGGCCGCTGGGCTGCGCCCGGTCAAGATCAACACTGTGTTGATCCGCGGGGTCAACGATCATGAAGCTCCCGAGATGCTCGCTTGGGCTATAGCTGATGGACTGCTTCTGCGCTTCATTGAGCAGATGCCGCTGGACCCGCACAAGGTGTGGGACCGGGACGAGATGGTTGACGGCGCCGAGATCCTCCAGATGCTCACGGATGCGGGGTACGAGCTCACTCCGCTTCCGGGTCGCGGTTCGGCCCCTGCCGAGGAGTGGGTGGTTGACGACGGACCGGCGACTGTCGGCATCGTGGCATCGGTGACCAGGCCGTTCTGCGGTGCCTGTGATCGCGTGAGGCTAACGGCTGACGGGCAGTGGCGAAACTGCTTGTTCGCACACGAGGAGACCGACCTGCGCGGCCTGCTTCGAGCTGGGGCGTCTGACGATGAGGTCGCGGCCGCGATGGTTTCATCCGTCTCGCGCAAGCGCGCGGGCCACGGCATGGACAAGGGCGGGTTCCTGCAACCAGCGCGGCCGATGTCATCGATCGGCGGGTGATTGGCCGGTGGCGACGATCACACGCGGAGCTGAAGTCCGGCCCTCGCCGGGCGTCCGGGGGGACCGGGCACGGCTCTGGTGGCATGAGGCATCTGGCTCGGTGGCCGATCTGGGCGTGCTGATTCCCATCGCCGTCGCGCTGATCGTGGCCAATGGCCTCGGGCCGACGGCAGTTCTGCTACCTGCCGCCCTGGCGTACTTGGTTGTTGCCGTTGTCTACAGGGTCCCGGTGGCCGTCCAGCCTTTGAAGGCATTCGGCGCTGTGGCCATCGCCGCCGGTGCGGTGCCGGACGTCATCGCCGCTGGTTCGATCCTGATGGGCGTGATCTTCCTGCTTCTGGGCACCGGCGACTGGATCAACCGGGCTGCCCGGTGGTTCCCGATACCGGTGATCCGCGGAATCCAGTTGTCCGTCGGGCTGCTTTTCCTCAAGGTGGCTTGGGGTCTGGCGACTTCGCCCCAGCCCGCGTTCACTGACCAGGCTCCGCAGCCGGCCCTCCTTCTGGCCGCGCTGGTCTTGTTCGGGCTGCTGGTCATCCTTCGGGGCCGGATCATCCTCGTCGTCGTGGTCCTGGCTATTGCGGTGGCTGTCGTTGCCGCCGGAAGCGGGCTGGCTTTCGGTCCGGCAGCGATATCGATGCCCACGCTGTCGTTCGATGCGTTCGCTACCGCGGCAGTTCTGCTCGTGCTTCCGCAGCTTCCGCTGACGTTCGCCAACTCTTGTCTGGCGCCAGCCGATGCCGCGCGCATCTACTTCGGCGATGCTGCCGAACGCGTCACTCCCGGGAGGCTCGCCCGCACGCTGGGGTCGACCAACATCCTGGCCGGTGCGATCAGTGGCATGCCCGTTTGCCATGGAGCGGGCGGAATGACGGCTCACTACACATTCGGGGCCAGGACTTGGCGGGCGCCGCTGCTGATCGGGGCGGCGCTGCTCGTGATGGCCATCGGGTTCGGAAACGAGCTCGCGAACGTCCTGCCCGCGTTCCCGCTGTTCGTCCTCGCGGCCTTGCTGATGGTCGCTGGCGTCGCTCACATGATGCTGCTGCGTGACTTGTCGGGGACTGCCGCTTGGGCCATCGCTCTGGGCGTCGGCGTGATCGGCGTGCTGTGGAATCTCGCTCCCGCGATGGTGATCGGGCTGGTCGCGTCCGCGATCATCCAATGGTCGGCGCGCAGGCGGAGCGTCGCGTCTGACGGCGATGCCGGGCAGGTCGAAGCGGACCTATCAGCGGAGACGAAACCATGATCCAAGTCAGGCTCTTCGCCGCCGCTCGGGATGCTGCTGGAAGTCCGTCCGTCGAGGTCGAGGCGGGTACGGTTCCGGAGCTGATCGGAGTACTCGTGAAGACCCACGGAGAGAGGTTCGGCAGGGTGCTGGCAACCTGCACCCTGCTTGTCGACGGTCGTCGAGTCGACGCGTCCGGTGGCGAGTCACTGCCTGACGGCGCTGTGGTCGATGTGCTTCCGCCATTCGCTGGCGGCTAGTTCCGGAGCGGCCGCAAGGGTGGAGGCGGTGGGGGACACGCCGTTTCGTAGGTGACGCGCTGTTCCAAATCGGTGCGGATGTTGGTGAATCGCTTGACAGTGCCCTGACTGGTCGTGTTCTGATTGGCACTCGCGGTGTTGGTGTGTCGCGGTTACGGGGAGGTTCAGGATGTCCAGTCAGGCTCGGTGGGGCGGTTTGCCGCTGTTGATGGCTGTGGTCGGCGGGGCGTTGGTCGTGGGCTTGTTGTCGGCGCCGCCTGCTGTTGGCGTGGGCGTGTCTTCGCCTGCCGCCGCTGAGGATGGGCAGCCCGATCTTGATGGTCCCGATTCCGCTGGGGGGGGGGTCTCTGTCTGAAGCTGTTGAGGCGGCGCGGTCTGGTAAGCCGGTTTTGGTTCGGTCGCGTACGACCGCTGATTCGTTGACGTGGGTTCGTCCGGATGGGTCGCTTACTACTGAGTCGTCGCCGGGGCCGGTGCGGTTGCGGGCCGGGGGGTCGTGGCGTGATGTTGATC